>JAHEMB010000262.1 GCA_024643915.1 Rhodothermaceae bacterium
CGACCGCGCCGCCGCCCTCGCCGCCGTCCTCCACCACGCCGCCCAGCGCCCGGCCCCGGTGACGACAGACGGGCAGGTGGTCGCTGTGCCGAGCCAGTGGAAGGAGCGGCGGACGAATAGAGGATAGAAGATGGAGGGCGGAGCGTGGAAAACGCCGCGTCACGTCACGCCGCCGCAGGCGATAATGCTCTGCCCGGTGATCCACCCGCCCTGCTCGCTCGTGAGGAACGCGACGACGTCTGCGATGTCGCCCGGCAGGCCGAGCCGGCCTAGGGCCGACATGCCTACGGCCATCCTCCGCCACTCGGGGTCCTGCGGCAACATGTCCGTTTCGGTGAAACCTGGCAAAACGTTGTTGACCGTGATGCCGCGCCCGCCTAACTCCCTGGCAAGGCTCCTCGCAAACAGTTCCCCCGCTGCTTTGCTGCCTACGTAGACGGCCAGGCCGCCGAGGTTCATCTTGGTCGAGGACGAGGAGATGTTGACGATGCGGCCGCCGTCGCCCATCCGGCGCGCGGCCTCCTGGAGGGTGAAGAACGCACCCTTCACGTTCACCGCGAAGATGGCGTCGAACTCATCCTCAGTTACTTCAGCGATGGGCTTTGGCTGAAATAGGCCGGCGCTGTTGACGAGAATATCCAGCCGGCCGAAGTGATCGATTGTTTCCTGGAAGAGCCGACGGATGTCCGCGACGTGGCCGAGATTGGCCTGCACCGCGCGGGCGCAGCCGCCGTTGGCCTCGATCACGGCGACGACCTCGTGGGCCTTGCCCGCATTCTGTATGTAGCCCACCACCACGGACGCCCCATCCTTGCCCAGCCGCTCGGCGATGGCGCGTCCGATCCCCCTGGAACTGCCGGTGACGATCGCTACTTTTCCCGTGAGCAGCGCCATGAGACCACCCGCTGATGAAGGGAGGAAAAGTGTGGAGAAGTTTGTATACGATTCGCCCGTTGCTACTGCATTAAAGCAAGATTAAAAAGAGTCGCTTTCCTGCAGGCCAGCCCCACTATCCTCGATCCTCCATCCTCTATCCTCCATCAGTACCCGTCAGCGCGGCCAGCTCGTAGGCGTCGATGTAGGCCAGGGCATCGGCGGGGTCGGGGGCGACGTGGTAGAGGTGGCGGGCGCGCTCCGGCGCGTAGCGCTCGGCGTAGAAGTGCTCGAAAAGCGCGAGGAGGGGATCGAAGAAGCCGTCGGTGTTGACGAGGGCGATGGGTTTGTGGTGGTAGCCGAGTTGCTTGAGAGTCAGCACCTCCATCAATTCCTCCAGGGTGCCAAACCCGCCCGGCAGTACCACGAACGCCTCGGCGCGGGTGAAGAGGCGAGCCTTGCGTTCTTGCATCGTCTCCGTCACGATCAGTTCGTCGGCCACGTCGTAGGCGACGCCTTCGCGTTGCTTGAGCGCCTCGGGGATGACACCGAAGACCTTCCCCCCGTGCGCGTGGACGGCCCGCGCCGTCACGCCCATCAGCCCCACGTCGCCGCCGCCGTAAGCGAGGGTGTCGCCCCGTTCGCCCAGCAGCCGCCCCAGCGTTTTGGCCGCCGCCACGTACTTCTGGTGCACCAGGTTGCTCGACGAACAGTAGACGCAAATGGTCATGGGGACGCTCAATTCGTTCACTTTTGTTCTTTGGGCGCTCCCCGATAGACGGAATCGGGGCAGGCTGTTTTCGGCTCGCTGTCGTTCTTCGTTCTTGGAAAAAGGTTGAGGGACGCTACCCCAAAGAACGAAGTACGAAGAACGAACTCAGGATTCCCCTAGCTTTTCGGCGGCGAGGCGGTGGGCTTCTTCGAGGCGCTCGTGTGTGCCGATGTCCTGCCACAGGGCGCCGTCCACGCGGAAGGGGACGATGCGCTCGCCCTCGTCGCGGACGAGGCGGACGTAGACGTTGATGATAGAGAAAACGCCCTCCTCGGTCATCAAGCCGAAGATTTCGGGGGAGATGACCTGGACGCCGCAGAAGTCGAGCTTTTGCACCTGCCCGGCCATGTCAGCGTCGGTGATGTAGTGCTCCTGCCCGTCCTTGGTGGCGTACCCGGCGAGGTTGGCCGATTCGTCGAAGATGAGGTAGCGGTTCGTCTCAGGCGTGCGGCAGGCAAGTGTAGCGAGGGCATCGTTCTCCTGATGCGCCGCGTAAAGCCCTTTGAGGTCCAGGTCGGTGAGGATGTCGGAGTTGTGGACGATGAAGGGTGCCTCTTTCTTGAAAAGGGGTTCGGCGTACTTGATACCGCCGCCCGTCTCAAACGGCTGTCCTGGCTCCTCGGAAATCTCCACCTCCACCCCGAAGCCCTTCTTCTCCTCGACGAATTTTCGGACAGCGTCGGCGTGGTGGTGGATGTTGATGATGAGCCGGTCGGCCCCGGCGTCGATGAGGCGGCGCGCCGTGCGTTCCAGCATTGGCACGCCGTTCACTTCGACGAGCGCCTTCGGGACGTCGTGCGTCAGAGGGCGCAGGCGCGTGCCGAGGCCGGCAGCCAGAATCATTGCTTCCATATTTCGGTTGTCGGATTGCCGGTTGTCGGTTGGGAAGGGCTGTGCCTTCATCCTCAACTTTGAACGCTGTAAGCGAAGTCGGCGTAGGCGCGCTCGGCGGTGCCGAACCAGCGCTCGGAGGCGCGTTGCCAGTCGCGGTAGGCGACGTAGATTCTGTCGTAGAGCGGGTCGGTGCGGTCCTGTTCGAGGAGGTCCTGCGAGGCTGCATAGGCGGCGCGCATCACGTCGTCGGGGAAGGCGCGGAGGGTCACGCCGGCGGCCTCGATTTTCTGCAGGGCGCCGGGGTTGAGGGCGTCGTAGCGGGCGAGCATGTCCGTGTGGGCCTCGCGGGCGGCCACCTCCACGGCCTGCCGGTACATCTCGGGTAGCCCCTCCCAGGCGCGCCGGTTGACGTAGAAGGTGAGGGCGGCCCCAGGTTCCCACCAGCCCGGATAGTAATAGTTTTTCGCAATCTGGTGGAAGCCCAGCTTGTAGTCGTCGTACGGCCCCACCCACTCCGCTGCGTCGATAACGCCGCGTTCGAGGGCCGGGTAGATCTCGCCGCCCGCGATGACCTGGACGGTGACGCCCAGCTCGTTCATCACGCGCCCGCCCAGGCCGGGGATGCGCATTTTCATCCCACGCAGCTCGGCGAGGGAGGCAACGGGCCGGCGGAACCAGCCGCCCATCTGCGTGCCCGTGTTGCCGCCGGGAAAGTTGACCACGTCGAAGCCGGCGAACAGCTCACGCATGAGGTCCATGCCGCCACCGTGGTACATCCAGGCGTTGTACTGCCGCGCGTTGAGGCCGAAAGGCACGCTGCAATCGAAGGCGAGGGCGGGGTTCTTACCGGTAAAATAGTAGCTGGCCGAGTGGCCCATCTGCACCGTCCCGTTCTGCACGGCCCCCAGCACTTCGAGGCCGGGCACCATCTCGCCCGCCGGGTACACGCGGAGCTGGAACCGCCCCTCGGTGAGGCTGCTGAGGCGCTCGGCGAAGACCTCGGCCGCTCCGAAAATGGTGTCGAGGCTACGGGGGAAGGAGGAGGCGAGGCGCCAGCGGACATTCGGGTGGGTCTGGACGGCAGGCGCGCCGTTGGTCTCGGCGCCGCCGCAGCCGGCCAGCACAGCCCCCGCCACTGCGCCCACGGCGGCCTTCTTGACGAAATCGCGTCGTTGCATGATGAGGTGGTTTCCGGTTCTTGGTTTCCAGTTTCCAGTTTAAGGCAACCCGGCTACAAAGCACAACCTGTAAACCGACAACCGGCCAACCAACAACCGGCCAACCCTCCTTACCCCTTCGGCCGTAGCGGGCGGTCGAGGCCACGTCGTGCGCGGTCATGGCGTTGGGGCTGACGCTGCGCCCAGCCACGTCGGCAAAGCTGGTGTCGATGGAGCCGGGATAGATGCAGGTGACCTTGATGCCGTCCCCGCGTAGCTCCTTCATGATGGCCTCGCTGAAGCCGCGCACGCCGAACTTGGAGGCGTTGTACGCGCTCAGACTGGGGTTGCCCAGCAACCCGGCAATGGAGGCGATGTTGACGATGTGCCCGCCGAAGCCGCTTTCCTCGTTCTGCTTTTTCATCGGCGCGACAGCCTCGCGCGTGCAGAGAAAAACGCCGCGCAGGTTCGTTTCCATCTGTACGTCCCACTGCTTAGTCGAGAGTTGATCGACCGGGTCGAACTGGCCCAGGCCGGCGTTGTTGACGAGCACGTCGAGCCGGCCCGCCTCGCTCACGACTTTCTCGAAGGCGGCCTTTACCTGCGCCTCCTCGGTCACGTCACAGGCCACGGGATGGAAGCGCGCGCCCAACTCGTCCCGCAGCTTTTCCATCTTCTCCACGCTCCGCGCCAGGCCGAAGACGTGCGCGCCTTTCTCGACCAGCATCTCGGCCATCACGCGCCCCAGCCCGCTGCTGGCGCCCGTAACGACAACGACTTTGCTTTTTAGCTCCATTTTTCTTTCCTTACTGGTGATGAGGATTTTGGGGCCCCTCAAGGTACAGGTTGATTATTGAGATGCGGGTGGACCGCCGGTGAAGGTGCGGTAACAGATGGGGAGATTGGTTTGTCGGTTGTCGGTTGATGCTTATTCATTGGGATTCATGGTCCTTGGTCCCAAGTAAGAACTTGATGCAAAAGGCCGCCGTGCTCAGAACTAAACCTGGCGGCATGGATAAGAAAAGTCGTCGTACAACGATCCACCGTGACCCGTTTTGGAAGGGTTTCACGCATTTTATAGAGAGAGGGAGTGCGCCCCGGCGCGCGTTATTTGAAAAGAGAAGCATGAGCAGCCGACGGCAAGCCAGAGAGCGTGTGATGCAGGCGTTGTACGCCTTTGAACTCGGTGGAGGGGAGGCCCAGCACGTCATCGACACCGTGATGAAACCCCACCTGGAAGAGGACCCGGCTACGATGAAGTTTGCCACCAGCCTTTTTCTGCGCACACTCGACAACGCCGACGAAGCCGACGCCGTTATCACCCGGCACGCCGACAACTGGGATTTCGCCCGCATCGCGCTCGTCGACCGGCTGCTGCTGCGCATTGCCATCACCGAGTTCATCGCCTTCGAGGATATCCCGCCTAAGGTCTCGATCAACGAGGTCATCGAGGTGGCGAAGCGCTACAGTACCAATAAGAGCGGGCGTTTCATCAACGGCATCCTCGACGCCGTGCTGCTCGATCTTCAGGAGGCGGGGCGCCTGAAAAAATCCGGGCGCGGGCTGGTGGGCATGCAGGATCTTCGCAGTCGCACCGCGTCGTAGGGGGCTGTCGCCGACCACTATTTTCAAGCATGATCGTTTTCGATCCCCTCTCGTTCTGATGGGCCTCATTGCTATCGGAGACATCCACGGTTGTGTTGACACGCTCGATGCGCTGCTCGACCGGCTCGCCCCCGATGAAGACGACCACCTCGTCTTCATCGGCGATTATGTGGACCGGGGGCCAGACTCGAAGGCCGTCATCGACCGTCTCCTCCGGCTGGGCGAGACACACCGGTGCACCTTTCTCCGGGGCAACCACGAGGCCTTCATGCTCAACTACCTCGACCAGGGCGCCTTCGACCTGTGGCGGATCAACGGCGGCCTCGAAACGCTCCGCAGCTACCTCAACGGAAGCCGCAAGGTCCACATCCCCGACGAGCACGTCGCCTTCATCCGCGCCACCGATCTCTACCTCGACACGCCCGAGTTCTTCTTCGTCCATGCTGGCCTCAAGCCAAACCTGAGCATCGCAGAGAACCTGTCGCGTTACGATGAGGACGTGTTTCTGTGGGAGCGCGGCCATCTCGACGTGCGGCACTACGCCTGGGAGAAGCCCATCGTGTGCGGCCACACGCCGCAGCAGGATCCCATCTCGACCGACCGGCTTATCGCCATCGACACGGGCTGTGTCTACTACATGCACCCCCGCCTCGGCCGCCTCACTGCCGTCTACCTCCCCGAGCGGGAGTTCGTGGAGGTGGCGTATCGGGGGTAAACAGCGCG
>JAHEMB010000263.1 GCA_024643915.1 Rhodothermaceae bacterium
CGTCGAGGACCACCTCGCCCTCGGCGCCGTTTTCCAAAGCGGCGGCCTCCATCAGCCGGTGCGCCGGGCTGTCTTCTTTGGCAAAGCCAACGAGGAAGATGCCATTGCGCTCGTGCTCGATCAGCTCCTGCGCCAGCCGGTTCGAGAGGGTCCGCTCGAACATCATGCCGCTGGAGACGACGTGGATGCTGGGTCGGCTGAGCGCCTCGGTTTTGCCGGCGGCGCTACGCGGCAGCCGCTGCTGCTCCACCCCGAACACCTCGAAGTCCGGGTTGAGGCGGGGCGTGTTGAAGCGCGTCTTGTCGTAGAGATCGGCCACGGCGCGCATCTGGCCGGCGGTGTAGACGGGCACGTCGTCCGGGATGAGGCCGCGCTGCTTGAAGCGGTCGATGAGCGCGAGGGTCTCTTGGGCGCGCCCCAGAGCGAAGACGGGGACGAGGGCGGTGCCGCCCCGTGCGATGACCCGCTGAAGCGCCTCGCCGAACTTCTTCTCCTCCGTCCGCCGCGTGGTCAGTTCGGCTTCGGGATCGGCGCCGAGCGTGCTTTCGAGGAGGAGGATGTCCACCGGCTCCTCCGGGTACTCGCCGCCGGGGAGGATCGTCTGGGGCCGCACGTTGGTGTCGCTGGTGTAGAAGAGGCGGCGCTGCTGGCCGTCCTCCTCGAAGGTGACGAGGATGCCCGCGGAGCCGAGAATATGGCCGGCGTTGTAGAACCGCGCCTTCACCGGCGTCTGCCCCCGCAACCCCTTCACGTCGAAGTCCTGCTCCAGGTCGTGCGTCAGGTAGAGGTAGCTGTAGAACGCCAACTCCTCCTCCTCAAAGAGCGGCTCGGCGGTGGAGGAGCCTTCGCGGATGCGGCGGCGCTGGAGGCGGGCCGAAGCGGGCAGCAGCAGCTCGGCCAGGTCGCGCGTGGCCCGCGTCATGTGGACGAGCGTGTGCGGGAAATACTGGAGGAGGACGGGGAGGGCGCCCAGGTGGTCGTGGTGGGCGTGCGTGATGATGACATGATCGACGTGCAGGTCGGCGCGGTCGCGCACGAGGTCGAAGCGGGGGAGGCTGTCGAGCCCTTCCTCCTCGGGGTCGGCGCCGGCATCGAGCATCACGCCGGTGCCCTCGATCATCAACAAAAGGCAGCTCGCGCCGATGGCCTCCGTGTCTCCCAGCGCTACGAAACGCATGTGCAAAACGACCTCGCTTCTTACAAAAACCTTGACAAAAACCCCGGCGCTGAAAACCTGCCGGTCGAATTCTTTGTTTCAACGCCGAATGTTCTTCGCCAAAGCTGAATGCAGAGAGGGAGGATGGACCTGAAGATCGAAACGCATCCGTGGCACCACCAGCGGCATCACGCCGAGGGTGGGTATCGCAACATCTGGCAGAACGCGTCTACGGTGCCGTCGGCGTCTTCGGGGAAGGCGCTGGGGTGGGTGGCGCGCCACCTGCTCAGCAAGAAAGTGCACCGGCTGCCGCCCATGCGGCCTGTTTCGGGGGAGGCGTTGCGGGAGCGCCCGGCGCGGCTGCGCGTGACGTGGCTCGGCCACGCCGCCACGTTTATTCAGACCCCGACCCTCGACCTCCTCACCGATCCGATGCTGGGCGACCGCGCCAGCCCGCTCTCCTTTATCGGGCCGAAGCGGCTCTCGCCCCTGCCCCTCGCCCTCGGCGCCCTGCCGAACGTCGATCTCATCCTCGTTTCTCACAACCATTACGACCACCTGGACGAAGGCAGCATCCGCGCGCTCGTCAAGCGCTTCGACCCGGCGTTCATCGCGCCCCTCGGCGTGGCATCGTTGCTGCGAAGCTGGGGCGCCGGTCGGGTGACCGAACTGGACTGGTGGCAGGTGGCCGAGGGGGCGGGCCTGCGCTGCCATTGTACGCCTGCCCGGCATTTCTCCGGGCGCGGCCTGCGGGACCGCGACCAGGCGCTCTGGGCCAGCTTCTTCCTGGAGATCGACGACCTGAAACTCTATTTCGGCGCGGACAGCGGCTATGCCGGGCATTTCACCGAGATCCGCGAGCGGCTGGGAGCGCCGGAGGTGGCCCTCTTGCCCATCGGCGCGTTCCTGCCGCGCTGGATGATGGCGCCCGTCCACGTCAGCCCCGAGGAGGCCGTGCAGGCGTTTTTCGACCTGGAGGCCCGGCACTTCCTGCCCATCCACTGGGGCACGTTTGACATGGCCGAGGACCGCGCGCACGAAGCTGCTGATCACCTCCGCCGCCTTGCCGCCGAACATGACCTCGCCGACCGCGTCCACCTGCTCGATATCGGCGGGCAGTACACGCTGGAAGCGACTGCATCGGGCGTCGAGCGCAGTGCCCCCTCGGTCGAGGCGAACTGATTTCTGAGTGCCGAATGTCGAATGTTGATTGAAGAAGGATTTTCTTCGTGGAGGTTTGAGGCAGCGTATTCAACATTCGACATTCCCTGTTCATTACTCTTCATTCCCTGACCTCGCATGCCCCTGCCTACCTACACCGCCACCCGCTACGTGGTGCCGCTGCGCGAGGGCGGCTCCCTGCCGGCTGTGCTCGATACTGACGAGGCGGGCCTGTTCGTGGCGAAGTTCAGGGGGGCGGGGCAGGGCGCGCGGGCGCTCATCGCCGAACTCATCGTGGGACGCCTGGCGCAGCGGCTGGGACTGCCTGTGCCCGAGATGGCTCTGCTACACCTCGACGCCGCCTTCGGGCGCACCGAGCGCGACCCGGAGATCCAGGACATCCTCAAAGGCAGCCGGGGCTTCAATGTCGGGCTGGCCTACCTCGACGGCGCCTTCAATTTCGATCCCGTGGCCGCCGCCGACTTCGTGCCGCCGGAACTGGCTGCCGACATCGTCTGGTTCGACGCGCTCGTGACGAACATCGACCGGACGGCGCGCAACCCGAACATCCTACTGTGGCAGCGCCGGCCCTGGCTGATCGACCACGGCGCCGCGCTTTACTTCCATCACAACTGGGACGCCGCGGACGCCGCCCGCGCCCGCACACCCTTCGCCCCGATCAAGGATCACGTGCTGCTGCCCCTGGCCGGCGATCTCGAAGCCGCTGACGCCCGCCTCGCCCCGCAGCTTACCGAGGCTGCGTTGCGCGAGACCCTGGAAGAAGTGCCGGACGAACTCCTGATGGATGCTGTCGAGGGCCGCGAGCCGCCGTTTGCATCCGCCGAGGCGAATCGGGCGGCGTATCTTGATTATCTGACCGAGCGGCTGCGGCTGCCGCGTGCTTTCGCCGAGGAGGCCGCCCGCGCCCACCAGCGTCGGAGCACCGAGCAGCCCACCGCGCTCCCTTACCGCCGATGAGCCGCGCACCTCACACGGACTGGATCGATTACGACTACGCCCTCGTGCGCGTGGTGCCGCATGTCCACCTCTGCACGTTCGCTACGGTGGGGGTGGTGCTGCACGCCCGCACCGCCGGCTTCCTCGAAGGCCGCTTCCACCTCGACCGCCCCCGCCTCAATGCCCTCTGCCCCGGCCTCGACTTCGACCTGCTCGAACGCTACCTTGACGCCTACCGGAGCATCTGCCAGGGGAGCGCCGGGGCCGGTCCCATCGGCCTGCTGCCTGCCTCCGAGCGGTTCCACTGGCTGACGGCCCCGCGCTCCGCCGTGCTGCAACCCTCCGAGGTCCACGCCGGCCGCACCCACAACCCGGCGGCGACGCTGGAGGACCTGTTCAAAGCGCACGTCGAGTATCTGCCGATGCAGGCGCGGGATGGATGAGATGCTTTCTGGAAGGACGCGGAGAAGGGGAGGCACCAGGGTGGGGCGCATCAGGCCGGGTAGTCGTATTTCACTTTCACCGCTACCTCACCGTCGCCGTCCGAGTCGATGGCGGTGACGCGGCTGGCGCGGACGCCGGCCTGCCGCACAGCACCATGGGCGTGGAACGCATCAGCCAGCAGGCGGATGTCGCGGCGTAGCTCGGCATGCTCGTCGTCCTCGCGCGTGCTTTTCAGGTCCAGGTCAATAGAGAAAGCGCCGCCGTGCCCCGGTTCGTACCGGCCCACGGCCTGCTCGATGCTCGCTTCGAGGGAGCGCTTCGCCTCTTCAATCTGGAACGCGAGATTCTCTGGCTTTCCGGTCTCCATAATTTTTATCTCCTGGTTGAAAGGGAAAGATTGCAACGCGCCGCCGTCCGGATTATTCAGCGAGAAGTGGGATTTTCGTGCAACGGAAAGCGAGAGAGTGGGGAGCGATAGGACCGCTCCTCGGCATCATCGCCCGTAGAGGAAAAGCAGCATGGGGGCGACGCGGGCGGCCCAGGCGGTTTCGCTGTGGGCGGCGCCTTCGTCTTCCACGTAGCGCAGGTTGGCACCGTCGGTCCAGCCTTTGGCGACGAGGGCGTCGCGGAGGCGGCGAGCATCGGCGAGCATCTGATCCCCTTCGGCGGTGCCCATGTCCAGCCAGAGGCGCTGGTTGGTCCGCTGCGCCAGCTCCTCTACGTGCCGGAGCAGGGCATAGTCATCCCACCAGACGGACGGGGAGACGACAAGAAGCTGGCCGAAAACGCCGGGGTAGTCGAGGCCGAGGGCGAGCGTGATGAGGCCACCGAGCGAGGAGCCGCCAAGGGCGGTGTGCGCTGCCTCCGAGCGCGTGCGGTAGGTTCGGTCGATGAAGGGCTTGAGTTCTTCTACCAGAAAGCGACCATAGAGCGGCCCCTTCCCGCCGGCGGGAGGCTTGTCTGCCAGCACCCGCGTCACCATGCCATCGGCTCCTGCCACGAAGGTGAAAGTGATGTCGAGAGCCGGGAGGTGAAAGACGCTTTCTTCTTTGCGAACGAGTGGCACGCGCGCCTCTTCCCCTGGCAGTTGGGCGTGGAGCGTGCCATCCTCCTCCGAGATCCGCAGCACCGTCTCCGCATCCGCTTCGTAGCGCCCGCCGAAGCGATCCTCCGCCTCGACGCGTTCCATCTCATAATGCCAGGTTCGCTCGGTCGGCGTATACTCGCTCACCCGGTCCGCCGTGTTGGCGACGCCGACGATGATAACCGGCTCGATCTGGCTTTCTTCGATGAGCCGCTGGGCCGTCTCGTCCACTTGCCACTCGCCGCCCACCGAGCGGAGGTCGAAGACATTCTGGCCGTCGTGCAGGTAGAGGACGGGGTAGCGGCGGGCCGGCTCGTCGGCGTAGCACGGCGGCAGGTACACGAACACGTCGCGCGGCGGGAGGAAGGCAGAGGCCACCTGCGCGTGCTCCTCGATGACGCCCGTGTAGGTCGGCTCCAGCCCGACAGGCGAGGCGTTGAAGGCGCGCTCCACAGTCGTTGGCGCATCGCCCAGCACAACGGCGTGGTTGGGCGTCTCCTCCCAGCCCTCGTTTGGGTTGGCGGCACCATCGACTTTGACCTTGTAGGCAACGGGCTGGTCGCCGAAGGGGCGCTCGGGGAAGGCGACGGTGACGGTGTAGAGGCTGTCGCCCTCCGGGTCGGCAGCATCGAGCGTGCGGTTCCACGAGAGCGGCTCCTGGCTGCCCCGCAGGCCGACCGTCTCCGTTGCCGGATCGAACCAGCCCGCCCGGATGGGCACGCGCAGGTCGAGGACGAAAGTCACCGTACTCGGCTGCGCCGCTGTTACCGAGGCGCCGAGCAAGAGAGCAAGGAGAAAAAACAAGCTTTGCTTGATCATTCGGCAACTCCTTCGGGAATGGCCGCGCCATTTACCTGTGGTCAATCTTCGATTTCGCAGTCCGCATTTACTCGCTTCGCTCGTCAGTCGCCCAACTTTGTTGGGCTCGTGTCGCACTCAGGAGACGTTCACGGCGTTGAGGGCGTCCAGCACCGCCTCGTGCAGGAGGCCGTTGGAAACGATGATGCCTTTGTTTTTCTCCAGCCCGCGCCCGTGGAAGAACTCGAGCGGCTTGCCGTGGAGGTCCGTCACGCGCCCTCCGGCTTCGGTGACGACGAGGGTGCCGGCGGCGTGGTCCCAGATCTTCTCGACGTAGCCGGGGCGGGTGGGC
>JAHEMB010000264.1 GCA_024643915.1 Rhodothermaceae bacterium
GACGGTCTTGACGAAGTCGGAGAGCGAGTCCGGCAGGACGATGTAATCCGGCAGGATGCCGCCGCCGCCGACGACGGTGCGCCCGCCGTCCGTCTCGTACTTGAGCGAATCGGGCACCTCACTCAGCAGTTCTTCGAGGCTGAGGGCGGCGTCGGCCTGGAAGCGTTCGCGCTTCTCCTCGTAATAGTGCTTCTGGTCGCCGTCCTCGTAGGGCGTCTGGATGAGGCGGCCCGAGGGCGTGTAGTAGCGGGAGATGGTCACGCGCATGGCGCTGCCGTCATCCAGCATGAACTGCTTCTGCACGAGCCCCTTGCCGAACGTACGGCGGCCCACGATGAGGGCGCGGTCGTGGTCCTGCAGGGCGCCCGCCACGATCTCACTGGCCGAGGCCGACCGCTGATCAACGAGGACGATGACGGGGATGTCTTCGAGCAGATCGCCACTGCGGGCGTAGCTGACCTGATTGAATTCAGGGTGGCGGCTCCTCGCCGAGACGATCAGGTCGCGGTCCATCAGGAACTCGTCGCTGATGCGGATGGCCATGTCCATGAAGCCGCCCGCATTGCCTCGCAGGTCGAAGATGAGGCGCTCCATGCCCTTCTCCTTGAGCGCCTTCACCTCATTGACGAACTCCTCGTAGGTGGTGCGGGCGAAACGGTTGAGGCTCACGTAGCCGGTGCGCTCGTCGAGCATGTAGCCCGTATCGACCGAGAAGATATCGACCTTGTCGCGCGTGATGTCGAAGTCGATGGGCCGGGGATAGCCGGGGCGCTGGACGATCACTTTGACCTGGGTGCCGCGCGGGCCTTTGAGGTGGGTCTGTACGTCCTCGCTCGTCCAGCCGATGGTGGTCTCGCCGTCCACCTCCACGATGCGATCGCCGGAGAGGAGGCCCACCTGCTCGCTAGGGCCTTCAGGCAGCACGCTCAACACCGTAAGGGTGTCCAACCCTTCGGGGCCGCTAACGAACTCGAAGGCGATGCCGATGCCCTCGAAAGAGCCGTTGAAATCCTCGTTGACGCGCTTCATCCGCTCGGCGTCGATGTAGACCGAGTGCGGGTCGAGATCCTTGAGCATCCCTTCGATGGCACTCTCGGCCAGCACCGCCGAGTCGACATCGTCCACGTAGCGCTGGGCGACGAGTTGAAAAGCGTCCTGAAGCTTCTTGAGGGATTGGTAGGTGTTGTCGCCGGAGACGGCTGAGCCGATCTGGAGGCCGAGCACGAGCCCGACGAGCAGGACGGCGATGCCGTACATGAAAAACTTCTTCCGCTGCATAGCCCGCTGATCTGTTTGAGAGAGGATGAGATGACGCCGGATGATCGCGCCAATACCGTTCCAAAAGGAGTGGCTACGAAACGACGAATCGAGGAAACGACGAGACGAAGAAGATCATCTCTAAAAATCGCCTTTTCGTCCACTCTTAAAAGTGGCCTTCTCTGGTACAGGAACGTTTGGCGTAGGATCCCTAGAATAACGGGGTTCCGGGGGGCAATGTCCAGTCCTTTTCTTGTTCCGCACCCGGTAGAAGGGGCAGCGCCCGACTTTTCGATTTCTGCGTAACTTCAGCCGGTAGGCGGCCCACCACGCCCTTCTCTCCCGAACGCCGCCTGCTGCATGCCGTATTTTGAACCGTTCCGAAGGTTAACGAGAAGTACGACCGCCTCGAAATGGCGTGCTGAGACGAACGACCACGCATGACGAATAAACAGATCGCCCGCGTACTGAAGGAGACCGCCGACCTGATCGAGATCAGCGGCGGCAACGCCTTTCGCGCACGCGCCTTCAGCAGTGGCGCCCGCGCCCTCGAACGGCTGGAGATGCCCGTGGTGACCCTCCTCGCCGAGGACCGGCTGACGGCGGTGAGCGGCATCGGCAGCGGGCTGGCCGCGCAGATCCGCGAATTCGTCGAGACCGGCACGCTTGCCCTGCGCGACGAGCTGCTGGCGGCCCTGCCGCCCGGCCTGCCGGCCCTCCTCCGGGTGAAGGGGCTGGGGTCGAAGCGCGTCCGGCAGATCTGGCAGGATCTCGACGTCAGCACGCTCGACGAACTGGAGCACGCAGCCGAGGCGGGCCGTCTGGCCGAACTTGAGGGCTTCGGCAAGAAGACGCAGGCGACGATCCTGGCGAACCTTGCCCTGCTGAAACGCTACGCCGGCCGCCGCCATTTCGCCGACGCCTACCTCCAGGCCCTCCCCCTCCTCGACCGGCTGCGCAACACCGAGGGCGTCGCCCGCGCTGAGCTGGCCGGCCCCCTCCGCCGCCGGATGGAGACGGTGGAAGCCGTCGACGCGGTGGTTGCGGCAGACGACCCGGCGACGGTGGAAGCTGCCCTAGCCGGCTGGCTGCGGGGAGGCGAAGCGACGAAGCTGGACGGCGACACCCTCCTTGAAGGCGCCCTGCCAGATGGCCTGCCCCTCCGCGTGCGCGTGACGGCACCGGATCGCTACGGTACCGCCCTCTGGCGCGCCACCGGCGCCGAGGCCCACCTCGACGCTTTCGAGCAAGAATATGGCTCGCCGGACGCGCACGCCGACGAGGCGAGGGTGTACGAGGCGGCGGGCCTTCCCTTCATCGCGCCCGAGTTGCGTGAGGGCAGCGGCGAGTTGGAGGCAGCGGCGGAGAACGAACTGCCGGAGCTGCTGACGGTGGAGGATCTGCGCGGCACCCTCCACAACCACTCGACCTACAGCGACGGCGCGCATACCGTCCGCGAGATGGCGGAGGCGGCGCGGGCGATGGGGCTTTCGTACTTCGGCCTGTGCGATCACAGCCGGTCGCTCACCATTGCCAAGGGGATGTCCATCGAGCGCGTACTGGCGCAGCACGAAGAGGTGGAGGCCCTCAACGACGAATTTGCCCACGACGGCGGCCCACCCTTCCGCATCTTTGCCGGCGTGGAGAGCGACATCCTGGCCGACGGCGCCCTCGACTACCCCGACGAGATCCTCGCCGCGTTCGACTTCATCGTCGCCAGCGTCCATTCGGGCTTCAACATGGCCGAGGCGGCGGCTACGGAGCGGATCATCCGGGCGGTGGAAAACCCCTATACCAGCATCCTCGGCCACCCGACGGGGCGGCTCCTGTTGCGGCGTGAGGGCTACCCCATCGACCACGCCGCCATCCTCGACGCGTGTGCGGCCCATGGCGTGGCCGTGGAGATCAACGCCAACCCCTGGCGCCTCGACCTCGACTGGCGCTGGGTGCACGAGGCCACGCGGCGGGGCATCCTCGTGGCCATCAACCCGGATGCCCATTCGACCGAAGAACTCCACAACGTCCGCTGGGGCGTAGAGGTGGCCCGCAAAGGCTGGCTGACCGCCGCCCAGTGCCTCAACGCTAAGTCCCTCGACGCTTTTACCGGCTGGCTCGACGCCCGGCGCCTGGAGCGCGTTGCCTGATCTCAAAAGGAGGAATGGAAGAATGGAGGAGAGGACGAGTGGACGAAAGGAAGAATCGAAGATAAAAAGCAAACACTCGTCCTCTCGTCGGCTCGTCCTCCCGTCGGCTCGTCGGCTCAAGCAGTCGCCCATACGTTCACACGTCCACACGTCCACACCTGAATGAAGCGCGCGCTTTTCGTCACTATCCTCGTCGTGCTGTTCGTGGGGGCCGGCAGCCTGCTGGTCTGGTACCTCGCCTACGGCCTTAGCCCAACGCCGCCGGAGGAGGTGGCGGTGGCCGGGCTGACGGCGCCGGTGACGGTGCGGTGGCTGCCACACGGCGGCGCCGTCATCGATGCCCCGGACGAGATGGACCGCTACCGGGCGCTGGGTTTCGTCCATGGCGCGGCCCGCCCCTGGTCGGTGCTGCTGTGGCGGCAGACGGCCACCGGGCGCCTGGGCGAATGGTTCGGCGAAGCGGTGCTGCCGCTCGACCGGCTAGCGCGGCAACTTGGCCTGGCGCGCGAAGCGCAGGCCGCCTTCGCCGGGTTGCCGGAAGCGGAGCAAGCCCTCCTACAAGCCTACGCCGAGGGGATCAACGCCGCCCTCAGCGCAAAAAACACGCGGCGGCGCGACGAACTGGTGTTGCTAGGGCTGGAGGCCGACGTCTGGGAGCCCTGGCACGCCCTCGCCCTCGAGCGGCTCTTCGCATGGCTGGCCGCCGCGCCGCCGCCCCCCGATGCCCTCGCCGCCGCCGATGAGGAGACGCGGGCGTTCTTCAAGACGGACCGGCTGCTGCGGGATTGGCTGCACCTGCACGGCTTCGAGAACGGTATCGCCCTGGCTGTGGCGGACTCGGCGGGCACACACCTGGCCCAGCGGCACGTCTACGGCGCCTCCGCCCTGCCCTTCTTCCAGGAGGTCGCCTTCGGCACGGACTCCCTGGCGACGGTAGCGGCTTCGCTCCCCGGCACGCCCTTCTTCGCAGCAGGTAAGACAGAGCGCCGGGCGTGGGCCCTCTTGCTGGCCGGCACCGCGACGCTCGAAAAAATCGCCATCGATACGACGGAGAGCCGGCCCATCTTCGAGCGCCTCCTGACGGACGATGGAACGGAGCACCTGCTGGCTATCCGCCGCGACGGCCAGCGCCTCCGCTTCGCCACGACGACCCGGCCCGACACGACTCTCCTCGACACAGCCTTCCTAGATACAACCCGCCTCGACACGACCAGCACGACGGCCCCCTCACCTGCCGGCGTGCCAGCCCAACCCGCTGCGCCGGACTCGGCCTGGTCGATCCGGTGGAACGGCTTCGGCGCCGCCACGGATTTCGCCGCCTGGCGGGCGCTCGCCAACGGAGAGGCGCTGTCGTTTGTCCTCCTCAAGGGCGACGGCCTCGTGCTGGATAGGGACGGGAACCGGCAGGTGCTGGGCAACCCCGCCGTGCAGGATGCCGTCCGGGGCGGCGTCGTCATCGGCAACACGTATTTCGCTTCCTTCCTCTCCGCTGCCCTCGACTCCCTCCTAGCCGGGGGCGAACCCATCGACCCGGCAACCGTCCTCGACGACGACTACAGCGCCTGGGCCGCCGGCATTGCCCCTGGCTTTGTCGATTCGGTCATCACCCTCGACGTGCGGGGCGATCTGCTCCAGAATGCCCTCACCTACCTCGACAACTGGAACTACGCCTACGACCGCGCCAGCATCGCCGCCTCCATCTTCGAAACGTGGATGGTACAGTACCGCGACACGACCGGCTACCTGCCCGGCCTTCAACCGCCCACTGACACGCTCTACTTCGAGAACCTGCGGCGGCTGCACACGCTGCAACGCGCCGTGGCCGAACTGCGCGCCCGTTTCGGGACGGACCAGCGGCAGTGGCGGTGGGAACACCGCAGCCCCGACCGCCTCTTCTTCCCCGTCTGGTCTGCCGACAGCCTCCTGGGCAGCCGCCTCGACGCCACCGCCCGCTATGCACCCCTCGACCTGCCAGGCGACGGCCACCCGTCGGCGCTGGGCTGGGGGCCTTCGCCGGTGCAGGTCGGATCCGCCGCCCCCGCCGACTGGGAGGCGTGGATCTCGACGAACGACTGGAACGCCTTTACCCTGCGCCGCCGCGATGTAGAGTTGGATCGCTTCCTCGGCCGTTACCTCATCTCGGACCGCCCGCTCGCGCCTTTCGTCTTCAACTCCGTCGCCCGGCCTGAGCACGTCACCACCCTTGTGCCGCCTGAGGCAGGTTCCGGGTTCGGCGTCCCGGGTATCGGGTTGTCCGAGTAGGGGCCGTTGCGCACGGACATTATTGACGAAACGCGGATACCGAAGGGACGCCTGCATGATGTACACCCGTAAACTTTCCTGCCCTGCTCCCCTTGCCTGACCCCTCCTTCTACATCGGCCTGGATGCCGGCGGCTCGAAGACCGAGTTGCTGGCGCAGGTCTCCGACGAGGAAACGCCCTTCGCGCTCGCTGGCCCTCCCGCCAACCGGCAACGCCTGGGCGTGTAGGCAACGGCGCGCGTGCTGGCCGACCTGATCGAACTGGCCCTCGCGCAACGACCGGA
>JAHEMB010000265.1 GCA_024643915.1 Rhodothermaceae bacterium
TGAAGCCACGGGTGATGTCGCTCGTGGTTTTCACGGCGTTGGTCGCGCGGTTTGGTGGCGCCCCCGCAGAGGACGACGGCGTCGAAGCCTTCCTGAAGCTTCTCGACTGGATAATTTATCCCCGCATTGGCGCCGGTGAGGAAGCGCACGCCCTCGGCCGCCATGATCTCCAGCCGCCGGTCCAGCACCGCCTTTTCGAGCTTGAACTCGGGGATGCCGTAACGGAGGAGGCCGCCGATGCGGTCGTCGCGCTCCAGCACCGTCACGTGATGCCCGGCCTGGTTGAGCTGGTCGGCGCAGGCCAGCCCCGCCGGCCCGGCGCCGACGACGGCCACGCTCTTGCCTGTCCGATGGAGCGGAGGGCGGGGCTGCACCCACCCCTCCCGGTACGCCCGCTCGGCAATCGTCTGCTCGATCTGCTCAATCGTCACCGGCGGCTCGACGAGGCCCAGCACGCACGCACTCTCGCACGGCGCGGGACAAATGCGGCCGGTGAACTCGGGGAAATTGTTCGTCGTCCGCAGCCGGGCGTAGGCCTCCTGCCATCGGTCGTGGTAGACGAGGTCGTTCCAGTCCGGGATGACGTTGCCCAGGGGGCAGCCTGCCTGGCAGAAGGGCACGCCGCAATCCATGCACCGTGTCGCTTGCCGCTGCACCTTCTCGTCGGGGAAGGGCCGGTACACCTCGCGGTGATCGTGCACGCGCTCCCCCACGGGCCGCCGCTCGGGCAGTTCGCGCGGGTACTCTAGGAATCCAGTCGGCTTACCCATGCTTGATCAGGTTTCGGATTTCGAGTTTCGGTTACGCTGCCACCTGCTCCAGTGCCTGCGCCTCTTGCTCTTCCGCCAGGCGACGCAGGGCGTTGCGGTACTCAATGGGCAGCACCTTGACGAACTCGCGCCGGGCGTCTTCCCAGTGTTCGAGCACCCATTCGGCCACGATGCTGCCGGTGTAGCGGTGGTGGTCCTCAATGAGGCGGCGCAGCTCGGCCACCTCCTCCGGCTCGGTCACGTCGAGCAGTTCCACCATCTCGTTGTTATAGCGATTTCGGCGGAAGTCCCAGGTGCCGTCGAGCACGTAGGCGATGCCGCCGCTCATGCCGGCGGCGAAGTTGCGCCCGGTGGGGCCGAGGACGACGACGCGGCCACCCGTCATGTACTCGCAGCCGTGGTCGCCCACGCCCTCCACCACCGCCAGCGCACCGCTGTTTCGGACGGCGAAGCGCTCGCCGGCCCGCCCGCGCACGTACACCTCGCCGCTCGTGGCACCGTACAGCGCCACGTTGCCGACGATGACCTGCTCATGCGGCCGGAACGTCGCGCCAACCGGCGGCTCAAGAATCAGCTTCGCGCCGGAGAGGCCCTTGCCGAAATAGTCGTTCGCATCGCCGTGGATATGGGCCGTCAGGCCGGGCGCGCCGAAGGCGAAGAAGCTCTGCCCCGCCGAGCCGTTGCAATGCAGCCGGATCGTATCCTCGGGCAGCCCCTCCTCGCCGTAGCGCTTCGCCACCTCGGCGCTCAGCATCGTGCCCACCGTCCGGTTGATGTTGCGGATCTCAACCTCCAGATCGACTCGCTCGGCGTGGTCGAGGGCGGGACGCGCCAATTCGATGAGCCGGTGATCGAGGGCGCCGTAGAGGCCATGATCCTGCGTGTCGGCGGCGAACGGTTTGAGGAGGTCGGGCACCTCGGCCCGGTGCAGGATGGGCGACAGGTCGAGGTGGCGGGCCTTCCACGCCCCGGCGTCCTCACGCTCCCGCAACCGGTCCACCCGCCCCACCATCTCCTCCAGCGTGCGGAAACCCAGGCTCGCCATGATCTCGCGCAACTCGTTGGCGACGAGGTAGAAGTAGTTGACGACGTGCTCCGGCTGGCCGCTAAATTTTCTCCGCAGTTCGGGGTCCTGCGTGGCAATGCCGACGGGGCAGGTGTTGAGGTGACACTTGCGCATCATGATGCAGCCGAGCGCTACCAATGGCGCGGTGGAGAAGCCGAACTCGTCGGCGCCGAGGAGGCAGGCCACGGCCACGTCACGCCCCGTCTTAAGCTGCCCGTCGCACTCGACGACGATGCGGCTGCGCAGTCCGTTGCGGACGAGCGTCTGGTGCGTCTCGGCCAGGCCCAGCTCCCACGGTAGCCCGGCGTGCGCCACCGACGTCTGCGGCGAGGCGCCCGTGCCGCCGTCGTATCCGCTGATGAGGACCACGTCGGCCTTGCCCTTCGCCACACCTGCGGCAATCGTGCCCACGCCTACCTCGCTCACCAGCTTCACGCTGATGCGCGCCTGCGGGTTGGCGTTCTTGAGGTCGTGGATAAGTTGGGCGAGGTCTTCGATGGAGTAGATGTCGTGATGCGGCGGCGGCGAGATGAGGCCGACGTAGGGCGTCGAGTGCCGCGTCTTGGCGATCCAGGGGTAGACTTTCTTCCCGGGAAGCTGGCCGCCCTCGCCAGGCTTGGCGCCCTGCGCCATCTTGATCTGGATCTCGTCGGCGCTCGTGAGGTAGCCGATGGTGACGCCGAAGCGCCCCGAGGCCACCTGCTTGATCCGGCTGCGGCGCGGGTTGTCGCGCGCGTAGCGCTCTGGATCCTCGCCCCCCTCGCCCGTGTTGTTGCGCCCGCCTAGCCGGTTCATGGCGATGGCGAGCGTCTCGTGCGTCTCCTGGCTGATGGAGCCGTACGACATTGCGCCCGTCTTGAACCGCTTGACGATCTCCGTCCAAGGCTCCACCTCGTCGAGGGGGATTGCCGTTTCAGCAGGGACGAGATCGAGCAGCCCGCGCAATGTGCCGTGCTGCCGGTTGTGCTCGTCGATGAGGGCGGAGAACTCGGCGTAGGTCGCGGCGTCGCGGCTGCGGGTGGCGTGCTGGAGTTTGGCGATGGTGAGGGGCTGGTATTGATGATGCTCGCCCCCGCGCCGCCACTGGTAGCGCCCGCCCGGCGATAGCTCCGCCGCGTGCTCGATCTCGACGTCCGCCGCTTCGTGCCGCTGCCGCACCTCCTCCGCCAGCACGTCGAACCCGACGCCGCCCAGCCGCGAGGGCGTGCCGGCGAAGCAGCGGTCAATCACGCCCTGCCCCAGCCCCACGGCCTCGAAGATCTGCGCGCCCCGGTAGCTCTGCAAGGTGGAGATGCCCATCTTCGACATCACCTTGAGGATACCCTTGCCGGTGGCCTTGACGTAGTTTTTGACGGCTTCGTCGGGCGTCACGTCACCGAGGTGTCCGTCTGCCGCCATCGTGCGGAGCGTGTCGAGAGCGAGGTAGGGGGTGATGGCGCCCGCGCCGTAGCCGATGAGGAGGGCCAGATGATGCACCTCGCGCGCCTCGCCCGTCTCGATGACGAGCCCGCAGAGCGTCCGCAGCCCCTCTTTGATGAGGTGATGATGCACGGCCCCCGTCGCCAACAGGGCGGGGAGGGGCGCCTGCTCCTGCTGCAAAACGTACACGCCGTCTCCCTCGGAGAACACTGCCCGCTTCCGATCCGACAACACGAGGATCGTGTGGCCGTCGCGCACCGCTTCGGCGGCGGCTTCGCAGAGGGCGTGGAGGGCCTCCTGTAAGCCTTCGCCCCCGCGCGTGAGGTTGAAGAAGGTCGGGAGTATCTTCGCCCGCATGTGCACGTCATCGCACGCCTGCACTTTCGCCAGATCCCGCTCTGTTAGGACAGGCTGGGTTAGGGAGAGTTGGTGGCAATGGAGGGGCGACTCCTGGAAGAGGTCGCGCTCGGCGCCAAGCGTGGTGAAGATCGACGTGACTAGCTCTTCGCGGATGGCGTCGAGCGGGGGGTTGGTGACCTGGGCGAAGAGCTGCTTGAAGTAATCGTAGAGCAGGCGGGGTCGGTCGGTTAGGACGGCCAGGGGCGTGTCGTCGCCCATCGAGCCGAGGGCTTCTTTGGCGTCCACAGCCATCGGAGCGAGGAGCAGACGCAGGTCCTCGCGCGTGTAGCCAAAGCGCCGCTGCGCCTGTACGAGGGCATTGCCCTCTAGGGCCGGGGCGGGCGCGGCCTCGGGCAGGTCGTCGAGGTGCACGAGGTTTTCGTCGAGCCACTGCCGGTAGGGCCGGCGCCGGCTGATGCGGCTCTTGATCTCCTCGTCGCTAATGATCCGGCCTTCTTCCAAGTCCACCAGAAACATGCGGCCCGGCTGCAAGCGGCCCTTCGCCTCGACGTTCGCCGGATCGACCTCCAGCACGCCCGTCTCCGACGCGAGGATCACAAAGCCATCCTTGGTCACGGTATAGCGCGAGGGGCGCAGGCCGTTGCGGTCGAGGACGGCGCCGATGTAGCGGCCGTCAGTGAAAGGGATAGTCGCGGGGCCGTCCCACGGCTCCATCTGACAGGCATGGTACTCGTAGAACGCTTTTTTCTCATCGCTCATCGCCTCGTGATGCTCCCACGCCTCGGGGATGAGCATCATGACGGCGTGCGGCAGCTCGCGCCCGGTGAAGTACAGCAGTTCGAGGGCCTGGTCGAGGATGGCCGAGTCGCTGGCGCCCTCGTCGAGGATGGGCAGCAGCTTCGCCGTGTCCTCGCCGAAGCGGGCGGAATGGAACAGCTTCTCTCGCGCGTTCATCCAGTTGACGTTGCCGCGCAGCGTGTTGATCTCGCCGTTGTGGCAGAGGAACCGGAACGGTTGGGCGAGCGCCCACCGGGGAAACGTGTTGGTGCTGAAACGGGAATGCACCATCGCTAGGGCGCTTTCCATCAGCGGATCGGAAAGGTCGGGGTAATATTCGGCGAGCTGCCCCGGCGTCAGCATGCCTTTGTAAATGAACGTGCGCGACGATAGGCTGGCGATGCAGAAGCCGAAGCGATGTGGCATCTCGGATTGCCGCACGGCCCGCTCGACGAGCTTGCGGATGACGTACAGCTTCCGCTCGAACGCCTCCGCGTCTTCAACGCCTTCGCCGCGCCCGACGAACACCTGCCAGATGTCCGGCTCCAGCGCCAGCGCCGAGGCGCCGACGTGGCGGCTGTCCACCGGCACCTTCCGCCAGCCCAGGAGGTGCTGCCCCTCGGCTCGCACCACGTCCTCGACGATGGCCTTGCACGCCGCCTGCTGCACCGGATCTTTCGACAGGAAAAGCGCGCCCGCGCCGTACTGGCCCGGCGCCGGCAGGTCGATGCCCAGCTCCCCACACCGCGCGGCGAAGAACCGATGGGGAAGATGTATGAGCAGCCCCGCGCCGTCGCCCGTGCTGCCGTCGCAGCCGCAAGCGCCCCGGTGGTCGAGGTTGATCAGGATCTGCAACCCGTTGCGGACGACCTCGTGCGACGCCTCGCCCCGGACGTTGCAAATAAAGCCTACCCCGCAGGCGTCGTGCTCGAACGCTGGGTCGTACAGGCCACCTGGTTGAGCGAAATCGTAGTGCATAAGGTGATTCGGTTTCTCTGGGGAAGGGAATGAATCGAAGAGCCTAAGAATCGACGAATCGAAGAGAAGGTGGTGGGGAAGCACTCGTCGTTTCTTCGATTCCTCGATTCCTCGATTCCTGGCCTTCGTGGCGCAGCAGGTAGTACCGCACGCCGTCGGCGAGGGCCTGCCAGCTGGCTTCGAGGATGTTGGTGGAAACGCCGACGGTGTGCCAGGCGCGCTCGCCGTCCTGGTGCTCGATGAGGACGCGGACGGAGGCCGCCGTCGCCGTTTCGGGCGTCAGCACGCGCACCTTGTAGTCGGCCAGGCGGACGGCTTCGAGTTGGGGGTAGAAATCGAGGAGCGCTTTGCGGAGGGCGCACGACATGGCATCGACCGGGCCGACGCCCTCGGCAGCGACATGCGTCCGCCGGCCCGCCACGCACAGCACCACCGTGGCCTCGGAGCAGGCGAAAACGTCGCCGTCCTTCTCGCTCCGCACCCGCAGCCGTTCGAGTGAGAAAAACTCGGTCGGCTCGCCCTGGACGGTCCGCAACAGCAGTTCGAACGACGCCTCGGCGCCC
>JAHEMB010000266.1 GCA_024643915.1 Rhodothermaceae bacterium
GAGTTGGGCTGAAGCGAGGTCGCCGCGAAGCCGGTGATCTCGGCCAGCCAGCGTTCGAGTTGCTCGACGATGATGCGGTAGCCCCCGGCCTGCTCCACCGGCGCGAACGGGTGCAGGTCGCTGAAGGCCGGCATCGTGATGGGAAAGAGCTCGGCGGCGGCGTTGAGCTTCATCGTGCACGAGCCGAGCGGGATCATGCTGTGCGTCAGCGAGAGGTCGCGCGACGAGAGCATCTGCAAGTACCGCATCATCTCCGTCTCCGAGTGGTGCGTGTTGAAGACGGGATGCTCCAGATAAGGCGACGTGCGCCCGAGCGGCCCGTCGTACCCGCCCGCCATCTCCTGCGCCAGCTCCTCCGCCGAGAATTCCACCCCGTCCTCCGGCTCGAAGATGGCGAAGAGCGTGTCGAGGTCGTCGGCGTTCACGGTCTCGTCGAGGGCGATGCCGACGGAGCCGTCGTCAAAATAGCGGAGGTTGACGCGGTTGGCTTCCGCCGCGTCGCGGAGGGCCTCCACATCGTCCACGTCCACGCGGATCGTGTCGAAAAAGGCGTCGTGGCGGATCGTGTGGCCGAGCCGGCCCAACCCCTTTGCCAGGAGTTTGGTAAGGTCGTGCACGCGCGTAGCGATGCGCTTGAGCCCTTCCGGCCCGTGATAGACGGCGTACATCCCCGCCATCACGGCGAGGAGCACCTGGGCCGTGCAGATGTTGGAGGTGGCCTTGGCGCGGCGGATGTGCTGCTCGCGCGTCTGAAGCGCCATGCGGAGCGCCTGGTTGCCGTCGGCATCCACCGTCACGCCGATGATGCGGCCCGGCACCTGCCGTTTGAACTCCTCCCTCGTGGCAAAGTAGGCGGCATGCGGCCCGCCGTAGCCGAGCGGCACGCCGAAGCGCTGTGTGCTCCCCACCGCCACATCCGCACCGAAGGTGCCCGGCGCTTGCAGGAGTGCCAGGCTCAGCAAGTCGGCGGCGGCGACAACGAAGGCATCGGCAGCATGGGCCGCATCGCAGAAAGCCGCGTAATCATAGATCGCACCGTCGGTGGCCGGGTACTGCACGAGCGCGCCGAAAACGTCGTCCGAGAACGAAAACGCCTGAAAATCACCCACGACCACCTGCACCCCGATGGGCACCGCCCGCGCCCTCACCACCTCGATGGTTTGCGGGTGGCAGCGTTCGTCGACGAAGAACGTGTCGGCGTTCTTTTTCTTCGAGACGCGGCCTAGCATCATCATCGCCTCCGCGGCGGCGGTGGCCTCGTCGAGGAGCGAGGCGTTGGCGATCTCCAGCCCCGTCAGGTCGATCACCATCGTCTGAAACGCCAGGAGGGCCTCTAGCCGGCCCTGGGCGATCTCGGCCTGGTAGGGCGTGTACTGGGTGTACCAGTTCGGGTTTTCGAGGACGTTGCGCTGGATGACGGGCGGCGTGACGGTGCCGTGGTAGCCCATCCCGAGGAAGGAGCGGTAAACCGCGTTCTGCGCCCCGATGGCTTTCACCTGCTCCAGCAGGGCGTGTTCGGAAAGCGACGGCGGCAGGTCCAGCGGCCGGTCGGTGCGGATGGCTGCGGGGACCGTCTGAGCAATCAATTCGTCGAGCGAGTCCAGGCCGAGGGCGCCGAGCATCTCCCGGATCTCGTCATCGGACGGACCGACGTGGCGGTCGACGAAACGGTCGGTATAGCGGAGGTCGATGGGCATAGGGTTGGTTCTTCGTTCTAGTGCTTCGTGCCTTGTTCTTCGGGTCCTCACCGTTCCGTTAGAGAAGCGAAGAACGAAAGCGAGCCAAAGGCAGCCTGCCCCGATTCTGTCCATCGGGGAGCGTACTACAGTGAACGCAGCGAACGTCCAAAAGCGAACCCCGATGCATCGGGGTAGACTCCGTGAGCGTACTAAAAACTAGGCTCGCAGTTCTGCCAAATTATGGTGAGCCTAAGGGGGGACAATGAGCAATTAACAAGGAGGAATGAACAATTGCATAAGGATCGTCGGGATAATTTCTAACTGCTCACTGCTCATTGCTAATTCCTCATTGCTCATTGCCCTTCAGGTGTTCAAGGGCTTCGCGAGCGGCGCGCTGTTCGGCTTTTTTCTTGCTGTTGGCCGTGCCGGTGCCCTGGGCTTCGCCTTTCAGCAACACCTCCACCGTGAACGTCTTGCGGTGGCTTGGCCCTTCCTCCGAAGCGACGCGGTAGACCGGCTGCGGCCAGCCAAGGCTCTGGGCGTATTCGAGCAGCAGGCTTTTGTAGTTGTCGTGCCGCCGCGCCAGGGCCGCCAGGTCGATCTCTTCGAGGGCCGTCTGCTCGATGAAATCCCGCGCGGCGTCAAGGCCGAGGTCGAGGTAGAGGGCACCGATGAGGGCTTCGTAGGCGTCGGCGAGGATGGTGGGGTTGTCCCGGCCGTCGCTCTGCGCCATGTTCTCACTCATCAGCACGTGCGCGCCCAGGTCGATGTCGTCGGCGTAGCGAGCGAGGGCCTGCCCATTGACCAGCTTCGCCCGGAGCCGTGTCAGGAACCCCTCGTCCTTGTCGGAGAAGTGATGGTACAGATGCTCGCCCACCACAAAGCCGAGGACGGCGTCGCCCAGGAATTCGAGGCGTTCGTTGGAGGCAAGGTGGCTGTCCTGCCGGCCGCGCAGCATGGAGCGATGCGTGAGGGCGCGCTCGTAAAGGGCGAGGTCGCCCACCGGCGTCGCCACGAGGGCCTCCACGTCGGCCCGCCCCACGGCCCGGTCCTCTTCAGGCTGCCCCCGCTCCCGGTGGAAACGCTGGCGCCACGCGGCACGGATCGAATCGAGAAAAGCAGGCACGAGGAAAGGAGCGTTGCCGTACAAAAAGGGATCGTTACGGCAAAAATACAACGCGGCGGGCGAGAGTGTTAACGACCCTGCTCCTTCATGTGTTAAAGTTCTGCTGAAGAAGCTGTCAGCGATCAGCCGTCAGCAGTCAGCTTTTCTGTATCCCTTACCTTTCGGAATCGCCTCAAGCCCATCTGCCAATCCTATGCCCCTCACCACCGTCAACCCTGCCACCGGCGAAGACATCGAGACGTACGACGCGTTGACCCAGGCCGAGATTGACGACCGCCTGGCGCGGGCCGACGCCGCCTTTGCCCGACACCGCCGGACGTCGTTCGCTGAGCGGGCCGATAAAATGAAACGCGCCGGGGACATCCTGGAGAAAAAAGCGCGGCACTGGGGCGAGATCATGACGCGTGAGATGGGCAAACCCATCGGGCAGGCCGTGGCCGAGGCCGAAAAGTGCGCCTGGGCGTGCCGTTTCTACGCGGAGAAGGCCGAGGCATTCCTGTCGCCGGAGCGGGTGGAGACGGACGCCTCAAAGAGCTACGTGGCGTTTCAGCCCCTCGGGCCGGTGCTGGCCGTGATGCCGTGGAACTTCCCCTTCTGGCAGGTCTTCCGCTTCGCCGCGCCCGCCCTCATGGCCGGCAACGTGGGCCTCCTCAAGCACGCCTCCAACGTCATCGGCTGCGCCCTCGCCATTGAGGAGGTGCTACGCGAGGCCGGCTTCGACGACGACGAGATCCAGGCGCTCGTCGCCGGCGCCGACGCCGTCGAAGGCATCCTTAACGATAAGCGGGTGCGGGCGGCCACGCTCACCGGCAGCGAGGGCGCCGGGCGGGCCGTGGGCGGCGCAGCAGGCAAGCAGATCAAGCCCTCTGTCCTCGAACTCGGCGGCAGCGACCCCTTTATCGTCCTGGCAGACGCCGACCTGGACGCGGCGGCCGAAGTAGGCGTACAGGCGCGCATGCAGAACAACGGCCAGAGCTGCATCGCCGCCAAGCGGTTTATCGTCGAGGAAAGCGTGGGAGAGGACTTCACCGAGCGCTTCGTCCGCCGCGTAGAGGCCCTCAAGATTGGCGACCCGATGGACGAGGCCACAGACATCGGCCCCATCGCCCGCGCCGACCTCCGGGACGAGATCCACGACCAGGTGCAGCGCGCCCTGAAGGAGGGCGCAAGCCTGCTCACAGGGGGCAAGCATCTCGACCGCGCAGGCTCCTTCTATCAACCCACCGTCCTTGCCGACGTGCAGCCCGGCACCGTCGCCTTCGAAGAGGAGATTTTCGGGCCGGTCGCCTCCCTCATCCGCGCCCGCGACGTCGACCACGCGGTGGAGCTGGCTAACCAGACGCCGTTCGGCCTGGGCGGTGCCGTCTTTACGCAGGATACCGAGAAAGGCGAGGACGTGGCGCTGCGGCTGGAGGTGGGCTGCGCCTTCGTCAATGGCATGGTCAAGAGCGACCCGCGCCTCCCGTTCGGCGGCATCAAGACGAGTGGCTATGGCCGCGAACTCTCGCACTTCGGCATCCGCGCCTTCGTCAACGTCAAGACGGTCTGGATCGGGTGAGCGGAGTGCCCCGATAAACTGAATCGGGGTAAACTCGGAGCGGAGTGCGGAGTGTGAATCTACGCATGGGTGCTCGGCAATCCATCTTCGATTCATCGTGTCCTCGATTCTTCGTTTCCTCCACTCCTCCACTCCTCCACTCCTCCATTCCTCCCCTCAACCTGCCCCGGCAGCGCGGTGGCGGCCTTTGGCGAGGGCTTCAGTGAGGGCGTTGAGCAGAGCCGGGGCGGTGATGTCTCCTTTCATTAGGTAAGCATCTACGCCCATGCGCAGGGCCTCGGCGGCCACACGCTCGCTGCCGCGCCCGGTGAGCATGATGACGGGGGTGTCGGCGAGGACGCGATCCGCCTTGAGCCTTTCCAGCACGTCCCACCCGTCCATGCCGGGCATCTCCACGTCGAGGGTGATGGCGGCGGGACGGATCTGGCGGGCGAGGCGGAGGCCCTCGTCGCCGTCGGAGGCCGTCGCCACGGCAAAGCCTTCCGTCTCCAGATAGCGCGCCATCAGTTCGCGCAGGTCGTCGTCGTCGTCGATGACGAGCACCACGCCGTCCTCCGCGTCGGGCAGGGGGGCCTCCTCCGGCTCCGTCGCGAGCGCGGTTGGGACAGGCGCGTCGGCGGGGGCGGTCTGTTCGAGGACGGCATCGAGGCCGGCCACGGTGTCGAGGAGGCGACCGGCGAGGTGGCGGAGGCGGTCTACGTCCTCCAACAGCATCTCCTCGTCGGCCAGTTCCTCGTGTAGCAGGTCCACGTAGCCGATGAGCGCGTTGAGGGGGCTGCGGAGGTCGTGGCTGAGGTCGGCCAGGAAGGCCGGCTCGACGGCAGCAGGCTTCGTCCTTTGCGCTTCGAGGTCCTGCCGTGCGGCGCGTTCGCGGGCGAGGGCTTCACGGAGGCGGGCACGCTCGGCAGCGCGGCGCAGGGCGCCCGGCAGCCGGCCCAGTTGCGACTCGGTGAACACGGCCTCCACGTCGGTCAAACCCGAGGCAGCATCGGCGGTCACCAGGAGGACCGGGGGCAGGGACGGCAGGGCGTCGTGCAGCGTCTGGAGCAGCCCCGCGCCGTCGTCGAGGCCTCGCTCGTCGAGGAGGAGGCACTCGGGGCGGTGGCGCAGGCAGTGATCCAGCGCCTCCTGGATGGTGGCGGCCTCGGTCACGTCGAAAATCGGGTCGGTGCTGGGCTGAAGCCGGTCGCGGTGGGCCAGCCGGTGCGCCTCGGCGGCGACCAGCAACAGGCGCACCGGGCGCTCGGGGAACGGAAGAGGAGGGGACGTAAGCATAAGAGCGCGAAGAATCCCTTGTCGGCGAAGCCCGGGGCGTAGCCCGCGCACGGCATCTGCCAACTTAGCTTTCCACGCAGCCAAGACCAACGCGTGCCGGCCCTTTCGTGTGATATAGTTGTGACAACCCCACCCACCGACAAGAACATCACGAACCGCCTCGGCCATCTCCTTCGGCGTAAGGTTATAATCAGGCGAAGAGATCAAAGGATAGAAGCCGGGCAGGCCGGGCGGCGCCCCGTCACCCTGCACTTTTTGAATGCCTCCTCCAAACGAACGTCCTGCCGACGAAGA
>JAHEMB010000267.1 GCA_024643915.1 Rhodothermaceae bacterium
CACCTCGGCCCGCGTCGAAGGCGTCTCGGCGATCTCCAGGGGCGAGGCTGCCACAAACCCGTCGGGCAGGTAGATGACGGCCTCGCTGTAATGCCGCGCCATCGCCTCTGTCACCACGCGTCGGTCGGCGAGGAGGTAGGGCAGGAAGTCGGCGCCCATCGTGTCCAGGTAGCCGAGCCAGTGGAGTTGGACGGGCGCGGGGTGCAGGGCGAACAGGTCGGTCCGCGTGAAGGTGGTGTAGCCGCCCATGTCTACCAGGACGTGGATGCTGTCGGCGTGGATGCGGCGGGCCGTCGCCTCGGGCGTCATCTGGCTGGCGTCGACGTAGACGTCGCAGCCGCTTACGACGTGGCGGGCGTAGGCGTCGTCCGAGGGCACGAGGCCGTAGCCATAGACGGTCACCATATCGCGGTTATGATGGGCGAAGAGCTGGTGGACGAGCGTGCCCACGGCGTGCGTGCGGAAGTCCGGCGAGACGTAGCCCACACGCAGGCGCTCGGGCGTGCCCCTCGGGTGGACGAAGGCGCAACGCTGCCGGAGGGGCGCCGTGTTGCGCTCGATGAGGCGGGCCTGGTGCCGGGCGGCGGCGGCACGGAGCGAAGCCGGCACGTCGAACACGTTGAGCGTGAAGGGGGGGACGGGCTCGGCGTCAGGGCGCCGGAGGTGGGCGCGGAGGTTCTCGACGAGGGCGGCGCGGCGCCCGGCGTGGTCCTGCCAGTCGGCCAGCTTCATCCGCACCAGTTCGAGGTAGCAGCGGGCCGGCATCGCATTGGCCTTGCCGATGTCCACGACGCGGGCGTAGGCGGCGCGGGCCTCCTCGTATTTGCTTTGCGCGTCGAGGGCCAGGCCGAGGTTGTAGAGGGCCTGCGGCTGGTCGGGCTCCAGGGTGAGCGCTTTGCGGAAGCAGCGGACGGCCTGCTCGAGCTGCCCCTGCACCTGGAGGGCCGCGCCGAGGTTGCTGTAGGCGAGGGCCGAGTCGGGCTGGTGCCGGGCGGCCTCGCGGTAGCAGGCCAGGGCCTCGCCCAGCCGCCCCTGCGCGCGCAGCAGGTTGCCCAGGTCCAGGTGGGCCGGGGCGTGCGAGGGTGCCTGCGCCAGGACTTCGCGCAGGCAAGCCTCGGCCTCTTCGAGCTGGCCCATCCGCTGTAACGTCGTGCCCCGACCCGCCAGGGCGTCGGCGAAGCCCGGCTGGTGCAGCAGGGCGCGGTCGTAGTGGGTCAGGGCCAGGTCGAGGTCGCCCCGGGCGGCGTAGAGGCCGGCGAGGTTGTAGCAGGCGCCGGCGTAGCGGGGCTTGAGCCGGAGCGCCTGCCGGTAAGCCGCCTCCGCCGCCTCCGTCTGGCCCAGTGCCTGCAACACCACCCCCCGGTTGTTATGGAAAGAAGGCGCGGTGAGGTGCCGCGCGATGGCTTTTTCGATGTGTTCAAGCCCGGCTTTCGAGTTGCCCGTCTGGTGCAGCAGAAAACCCAGTAGGTTCAGCACCTGCGGCTGGTCCGGCACGTGCTGGAGCAGGTTGCGATAGAGCGCCTCCGCTTCGGACAGCCGCCCGGCCTTGTGATGTGCCCGCGCCGCTGCCAGCATCGTGTCGGCCTGCACCGGCCCCCTCCCGCGCATGCGCACCCCATCTCATTTGAGCAGCGTAACGGTGCGCTCGGCGCGGAAGGTCTCGCCCTCGGCCACGATCACGTAGACCCCGCTCGTCCACGCGCTCCCCTCCACCACGAGCGCCTGCGCCTGCCCCGCCGCCATCGCGCCCTCCCACAGCACCGCCACCCGCCGGCCCAGCACGTCGTAGACCGTCACCTCCACGCGCTGCGCCTGCTGCACCGCCAGGGTGAACGATGCCCGCGGGTTGAACGGGTTGGGGTAGACCGACGAGAGCGCGTACGAACCCGGCACGCCCACCACGACCTCCACGGTGGGGCTGTACTCGAAGCCGCCGTCGTAGTCGATCTGCTTGAGGCGGAAGCGGTGCGTGCCCGGCGCTAGCTCATCCGTGCGGAAGGCGTAGTGGCGGGCCTCCAGCGTGGTGCCGTGGCCGGGGATGAAGCCGAGGAGATCGAAGGAGCCGGATCCGCCGGGGAGGAGGCGGTGGAGTTCGAAGCCGGCATTGTTCGTCTCGCTCTCGGTCTGCCAGCGGAGGAGGACGGCGCCCGCGTCGAGCGTGGCGGTGAAGGCGGAAAGCTCAACCGGGATGACGACGTTCTGGATATTCTTGAAGTAGAAGAGACTGCCGTGTAGCCCCCCTGCGAGCACGTCGAGGTCGCCGTCGCCGTCGAGGTCGGCGAAGGTGGGCGTGCTGAAGTCACCCACATCGGCCAGGCCGAAGGGGTTCGTCTGGGGGCCGGAGAAGGCCGGCGCCGAGGCCGTACCGGTGTTCTCGAAGTAGAGCAGGTTACCAAGTTTCTCCCCGGCGAGTACGTCGAGGTCGCCGTCGCCGTCGAGGTCGCCGAAGGTGGGCGCGGTTTGGTAGCCCACCTTCGGCGAGGCCGAAGGGGTTCAGGAAATCGGGCCCCTGGAAGGGCTGCGCCTGCACCGCCTGCCCTGTCGGCAGGACCAGCGCTGTGGCCAGCGCCGTAGCCGCCACGCGGGCCGCCGCACCCGAAGGCAGCCCCCCGGAGAGCGTCGCAGAGGGCGCCGCAGAAGCCGTAGAAGAAGAGGCGTGGGCCGCCCGGCAGGCCGCCTCAAGGCGCCGCCGCAAACTGCTCGAAACAATGACCATGATGCATCGCGCGGATTGGTGAGCAAGGGGCTGGCGGCCCCGGTAGGAACAGCACCCTGCCTTCAAGGCCCTACCTTCTGTTCGCTTTTACAATGCGAACTCGATAAAACAAAGGCAATAGGTTTTTTCTGCCCAGCCTCGTTGGCCTCGAACCGGAGCGCCGTTGGGCGCGGGGGGGCTCCGGAGAGGAGCAATGGAGCGGGGCGAACGGGGAGCCGGCCTTTGCGCTGATCCCGGCGGCTCCTCCTCTCCCCTCAAATGCGGGCCAGCGAAGGCCCCTTATCCGAGCCGTTTCCCCACCACGCGGACCTCGGCGCGGGCGGCCGTGTAGGGTTCGAGCCGGCGGGCGGCAAAGCGCAGCATGGCCGTATTCTCGGCGTCGATCATGCAGAGCAGGCCGGGCACGCGCGCGGTGCACTGCCGCCGGACGGCCTCGGCCAGCAGGCTGATGATGCGCCCCTTCGGCACCCCGTCGCGGACGAAGAGGCTGGTGTACTGAATGAGGTCCGGCTGGAGGCGGTGCGTGACGACCCAGCCCACCACCTGACCGTCGCGGCGCAGGCCCAGGCTGTTGAGCGGCTCCAGGCGGTCTTCAAGCTGGAAAGGGGTCAGCTCGGCGGGGAAGAAGGGGGCGCGGGCCTGCTCCTGCTGGAGGGCGGCCCGCTCGTCCGCCCCCAGTTCAGCCCAGGGAAAGACCTCGTAGGGGGGCGGCAGGGGGTGGTCGGCGGCGGCCAGCCAGGGGGCGGTGCGGATGTCACGGGCCGCCACCTTGATCAGCACGCGCCGCGCTTCGGGGGCGTCCCAGCCGCGCTTGCGCAGCACCCGTTCGAGGGCGCCGTGGCCGGGCCAGCTCGTCCGGTAGGCGGCTTCCACGGCGGGGGCGCCCTGCCGCCGCAAGGCGTCCTCCAGCCGGGCCAACAGCGCCGTGCCGACGCCCTTGTTACGGTGCGCCCGCGCGACGAAGAAAGAGAGCACGCGGGCGGCGGCGCCAGGCCGCGCCTCGGCCACAACGGCTCCCACGGGCGACTCCCCGTGGCCGGCCAGCACGCCGAGGAGCGGCTCGTGCAGGGCGCTTTTGCCCTTGTAATGCGCCAGCTTGGGAAAGAGCAGGGAGCCGTAGTGCGTCTCCACTTCGGCTGCGCTCGCCTGCCCCTCGACGAGGGTGTAGGCGCCGTTCAGGCCGTCCGCCTCGGGGGCCGGCGGCGGCGGCGGAGAAGGCGCGCCGGGGACGGGCACACGCTGCGCCGGGCGGGGTGCCTCGCTGGCCCGGCCTTCCTCCTGCAACGCGGCGAGGGTGTGCATCTGCACCGCCTCCCCCGCGCGGAACGTGATCAGGCGGCGGATCTCCTCCGTCTTGAAGCCCAGCGCCATCGGGCGGCGCACACCCGGCAGCACCTGCACGTCGTAGAGTTCCTCCACCAGCCCCTCGATCTGCATCCAGTGTGCCACATGCCCCGCCTCCAGGTCGATCACCCACAGCCCGCACTGCGCCACGGCGTCTTTCTCCTGCAAGCGCTCCTCCAGGGGCAGACCGGTGAAGACCCGGTTCTTCCTCGGCTTCGACAGGCCCACGACGGCGTACCTGCCGTGGAACGTCAGGCCACGCCCGTAGCCGGGCACGAAGGCCACCGGCACGAAGGCGCCCCGTTCCAGGTCCACCCAGCCCAGCTCGCCCGTGCCCGAGTTGAGCAGCCACAGCCGCCCGTCGTGCCAGCGTGGCGAGTGGGGCATGGAGAGCCCCGCGCACGCCACCGCGTCTGCCGCCACGTCCACCACCACGCCGCCGTCCACCCGGCGCTCGCGCCACCCGGCAGCCACGTCGCTGCGGCTGACGGCCGTGGCGTAGGCCGGGCGTCCGTCGCGTAGGGCCAGGCCGTTGAGGTGGCAGCGTTCCTCCGGCACCAGGGCGCTGATGAAGGGCGGCCGCCACACCACCTCAAAGGAATGCCGCTCGGAGAGGGTGGCAAGGCACGAGTAGACCGTGTTGACGAAGACGACGCGCCCCTCGGCATCGACGGCGAGGTCATGCACATCGAGCTCGCCCGTGGTGGTGGCGCGGCGGGGCACGTAGAGGCGGTCGTAGCCCTCGTGCTGTGCATCCGGCGGCAGGGCGTCGTCGAACTGCCAGATCTGGTAGCGCGTGGCGAGGGTGAGGCGCTCGGGCGTGGCGTGCAGCCCCATCGGGCGGTCGAAGAGGCGCTCGAAGGCTGAGAGGGCGCCGTCCTCTTTGAGGCCGAAGAGGAGGAGGCGGTTGGTCTGGTAGGTGGTGGCGGCCAGGCTGATCTGTTCGTCGTGGAGCCAGGCGAGGAAGTGGCTTGAACAGGTGAACAGGACGGGCGGCTGCGCCGAGGGCGGCGCGGCGGTCGGGGTGTGCATACAGCGAAGGGGTTACTACGATGGAAAAAGAGGGGCCGAAAATACGCACGGCGCCCGTCGGCTCCAAGCCGGGAACGCCCGCTACCTGGATAACCCGCCTCGTCTTGCTACTTGACGAGCGTCACGGTGCGCTCGGCGCGGAAGGTCTCCCCCGCGGCCACGATCACGTAGACCCCGCTCGTCCACGACGCGCCCTCCACCGCCATCTCCACCGTTTCGCCCCCCGTCATCGTCCCGTCGAAGAGTACCGCCACGCGACGCCCCAGCACGTCGTAGACCGACACCTTCACGCGCTGCCCCTGCTGTACGGCGAGGGTAAACGTCGCTCGCGGGTTGAACGGGTTGGGGTAGACCGACGAGAGCGCGTGCGTGCCCGGTACGCCCACCACCAACTCCACCGTGGGGCTGTATTCGAAGGCCCCGTCGAAGTCGAGCTGGCGGAGGCGGAAGCGGTGCGTGCCGGGGGGCAGCGCCTCGGTGCGGAAGGCGTAGCTTCGGGGCGCGGTCGTGGTGCCGTGGCCCTCGACGAAGCCGAGCATCTCGAAGGCGCCGGAGCCTGCAGCTTCGTCCTGGCCGAGGAGGCGGTGGACCTCGAAGCCGGCGTTGTTGGTTTCGCTCTGGGTTTGCCAGCGGAGGAGGACGGCGCCCGCGTCGAGCGTGGCCGTGAACGAGGACAGCTCCACTGGGATCGGCGTGGGACCGAGATTCTCGAAATAGAAGAGGCGGCCGCTTCTTTCTCCGGAAAGCAGATCCTGATCGAGGTCGCTGTCGAGGTCGGCAAAGGCCGGAGCGCTGAAGTCACCCACGTCGGCCAGGCCGAAGGGGTTCGTCACCAGCGC
>JAHEMB010000268.1:0-1065 GCA_024643915.1 Rhodothermaceae bacterium
TCACGGGCCAGTACGCCCATCGCCACGGCGTGGTCGATAACAGCAGCCCCATCCCGCCCGGCACCCGGTTTTTTCCGCAAGACCTCCAGGCCAACGGGTACGCCACCGCCTACGTAGGCAAGTGGCACATGGGCGAAGTGGACGACCTGCCGCAGCCGGGCTTCGACCGGTGGGTGAGCTTCCGAGGGCAAGGTAGCTATTATAATCCCACCCTCAACATCGACGGCGAGCGGCAGCAGTTTGAGGGGTACACCACCGACCTGCTGACCGACTACGCGCTCGATTGGCTGAAACAGCAGGAGGGAGAGGACGAACCGTTTTTCCTCGTTCTCTCGCACAAGGCCGTCCACGCCGAGTTCCTCCCCGCCGAACGCCACGTCGGACGCTACGCCGACGTGAAGATCCCCCGCCCGGCGACGATGGCGAACGTGGAGTCGAACTACTGGATGAAGCCCGACTGGGTGCGCGAGCAGCGCTACAGCTGGCACGGCGTCGATTACATGTACCACGGCGAGATGGACTTCGAGGAGTTCTACCGCCGCTACACCGAAAGCCTCCTCGCCCTCGACGAGAGCGTCGGGCGCGTACTCGATTATCTGGACGATAGCGGTCTCGACGAAAACACGCTCGTCATCTACATGGGCGACAACGGCTTTCTCCTCGGCGAGCACGGCCTTATCGACAAGCGCAACGCCTACGAAGAGTCCATCCGCGTGCCGATGCTCGCCTGGGCGCCCGGCTGGATCACGCCCGGCACCCAGGTCGAGGCCCTCGTCCGCAACATCGACATCGCCCCGACGTTGCTGGCGTTGACGGGCACCGAGTCGCCCATCGAGATGGACGGGCAGTCGTTCCTGTCCCTGCTGCGCGGGCAGGCAGGCGCCGCCGCCGCTGGCCGCGACTTCCTCTACGAATACTACTGGGAGCACGCTTTCCCCCACACCCCCACCACCCTCGCGCTGCGCGGGCTACAAGGACTTCATCGCGCGCTTCGAGCGCGCACCGGGTATCGGTTTCCTGGGCGGATGGCGCGGTGACAATGGCGGCTCCAGTCTGCGTGGCGAG
>JAHEMB010000268.1:1075-5927 GCA_024643915.1 Rhodothermaceae bacterium
CTCGCCTGGGCGCCCGGCTGGATCACGCCCGGCAGCGAAGTGGAGGCCCTCGTCCGCAACATCGACATCGCCCCGACGCTGCTGGCGTTGACGGGCACCGAGTCGCCCATCGAGATGGACGGACAGTCGTTTCTGTCGCTGTTGAGCGGGCAGACGGACCTGTCCGCCGCCGGGCGCGATTTCCTCTACGAATACTACTGGGAGCACGCCTTTCCGCACACGCCTACCACCCTCGCCTTGCGCGGCGACCGCTACAAGTATATCTATTACCACGGCGTCTGGGACCTGGACGAGCTGTACGACTTACAGGCCGATCCCGAAGAGCGCTTCAACCTCGTCGCCATGCCGGGTATGCAGGAGACGGTGAACACGATGCGCAACCGCCTCTTCGACGAACTCCAGGCGGCCAACGCGATGTACGTCCCCCTCCGGCGCGGAAGCTGGCAGGCCGACGAGAAGTTGATCCACCCGCGATGAGGTTTCTTGCTCGATATAGCCTCGCGCTCTTGATTCTGCTGGCAGGTTGTCGGGCGGAGTCCAGGCAGACGCCCTCGCCTGTGACGGCCGAAAGCATGATGGCGCCTGAAGGCATGGTGTACGTGCCGGGCGGGGTGACGCACGTCGGGGCAGAGGATGGCCTGCCGGAGGAGCGGCCCGTGTTCGCGGCAGAGGTGGGGTCTTTCTTCATGGACCGGCAGCCCGTGACGGTAGCACAGTTCCGGCCTTTCGTCGAAGAAACCAGTTATGCGACCGAAGCCGAGCGATTTGGCAACGCGGGCGTGCTGGACTTCGAGGCGGGGCAGTGGGGGCTCGTTGAGGGCGCCACGTGGCAACAGCCGCGTGGCCCGGACGGCCCGGCAGCCTTGGACGATCATCCGGTGACGCAGGTCTCCTGGCACGATGCCGTCGCTTTTTGCGAGGCCGCAGGCAAGAGGCTGCCTTCCGAGGTGGAGTGGGAGCACGCCGCCCGCAACGCCCGCGACGATCGCCGTCCCTACGCCTGGGGATCGTCGCTCAAAGAAGGGGCACAGCACCGCGCCAACACGTGGCAGGGGCAATTCCCCGCCTTCAACACCGGCGAAGACGCCTACCTGTACACGTCGCCCGTCGGCGCTTTCGGCGAGACGCCGCTTGGTTTGACAGACATGGGCGGCAACGTGTGGGAATGGACGGCAGACTGGTTCCGTCCCTACGACCGGCGTGAGACGCCCTTCACCCCGACGGCGCAGAGCGAAAAAGCGCAGCGCGGCGGCTCGTTCCTCTGCCATGATTCCTACTGCCACGGCTACCGCGTTTCCGCCCGAAGCCACGCCACCCCTGAGACTTCCCTTTTCCACGTCGGCTTTCGGTGCGCGGCAGATCTACCGGAGGGTCAACCTTGAGCTTTTCCTTTCGACATGGTGGTTTCGTCGTAGGCGCGCTGGCGGGCCTGCTCCTGGCCCTGCCCCTGCTGGCGTCGCCGCGTGTCCGTTACACCATCAACGAGGGCTGGCGGTACGCGCCAGGTCCGGTCGAACGTGCAGAAGCGGTGGACTTTGATGATGCCGGGTGGGAGCGGGTGGACCTGCCGCACACCTGGAATGCCGAAGATGCCTTCGACAAGAGCCGCGCTTACCGGCGCGGCGTCGGCTGGTTTCGGAAGCGGCTGGCCCTCGATCCGAGTCTGCGCGGCAAGCGGCTGTTTCTCTATTTCGAGGGGGCCAATCAGGTAGCCGACGTGTTCGTGAATGGGGAGGCGCTTGGGCGGCACGTCGGCGGTTACACAGCTTTCGTGTTCGAGGTGACGGATCAGGTCTCTTTTGATCGGGAAAACGTCGTGGCCGTGCGCGTCGATAACAGCCACGACGACGACATCCCTCCCCTCAATGCCGACTTCACTTTTTACGGCGGCATCTACCGCGACGTGTGGCTGTTGGCGACGGCGCCCGTCCACCTCGACGTCCTCGACCACGCTGCGCCCGGCCTCTACGTCGGTACCCCCACCGTCACGCCGGATTCTGCACTCGTCGACAACCGGGGCGTCGTCGTCAACGATTCGGATGAGGCGGTACAGGTGCGGCTCGTGCACCGCCTCCTCGATGCTGAGGGCGCAACGTACCACGAGATGGAACAGGATCTCCCCGTCATGATCCCGCCTGGGGGCCGCCTGCCCTTCGATGCGACCTCGACCTACCTCGACGCCCCGCGCCTCTGGTCACCGGCCGATCCTTACCTCTACCGCTTCGTCACCGAGGTCTACGTTGGAGATACGCTGGCTGATGCCGTGTCGGTGCCGCTCGGTTTCCGCTGGTTCAGCGCCGACGGGGACGGGTTCTACCTGAACGGCGAGCCGCTTTTCCTGGCCGGCACCAACCGCCACCAGGATCGGCCCGGCCTGGGCAATGCCCTGCCGAATGCGGCGCACCGCGAGGACGTGCGGATCGTCAAGGAGACGGGCTTCAACTTCCTCCGCCTTGCCCATTATCCACAGGACCCCGCCGTGCTCCAAGAGGCCGACCGGCTCGGCCTCGTCGTCTGGGAGGAGGTCCCCGTCGTCAACCTCATCACCATGAGCGAGGCGTTCGCCGATCATGCCGAGACGATGCTGGTCGAGATGATACGGCAGCATTACAACCACCCGTCGGTGGCGATGTGGGGCTACATGAACGAGATCATGCTGCGCGAGCCGAAGCCGATCCCGGAGGGGTACTACGAAGCCGTCCTCGAACTGACGAAGAGGCTGGAGGCACGCACGAAAGCCGAGGACCCGACGCGCCTAACCGTCACCGCGCAGTCATTCCACGAGGTCTACAACGGTAAGGGCGTCAGCGACGTGCCGGACATCCTCGGCATGAACCTCTACTTCGGCTGGTACTACCACGACTTCGACGCCTTCGGCACATTCCTCGACACGCTCCACGCTGCCCACCCGGACCGGCCCCTCCTCATCAGCGAGTACGGAGCGGGCAGCGACGAGCGCGTGCACACCCTCGAACCCGTCGCGTTCGACTTCTCTTCGGAGCATCAGCAGGCCTATCATCGCAGCTCGTTCGCCCAAATGCAGGCGCGCGCGTACCTCGCTGGCAGCGGCGTGTGGAACCAGTTCGATTTTGGCTCCTCGCACCGGCAGGACACGAAAAACAGCATCAACCAGAAAGGCATTTTCTTCTTCGACCGGACGCCGAAAGACATCGCGTTTTACTACGAGGCCAAGCTGCGCGACACCCCCGTGCTGCACGTGGCGCGGGAGTGGGACCGCCGTGCCGGGAGCAGCGTAGCGGACCGCACGCAGCCCGTCTGGGTCTACAGCAATTGGCGCGAGGTGGAGCTTTTCCGCAACGGCGAATCGCTCGGCAAGCAGACGCCCGACAATGCCACCGCCACCTGGCAGGTGCCTTTCCAGAACGGCGACAACCTGATCGAAGCGCGGGCAGGCGACGGGCAGCGTGACGCGGTGATGATCCATTTTGCGGACCGCATCAATTTTTTCGACTTCCCCAACGCTCGGGAGGCGGTTTTTGCCGTCAATGCCGGAGCGCATTATCAGGTGATAGGGGGCGGCACGACGGTGTGGGAGGCGGACCGCGCCTATGCCGAGGGCGGGCCCTGGGGCCACGTCGGCGGCGAACCGAAGCGCACACACCACCGCATCTACGGCACCGACGACGACCCGCTCTTTCAGGCTACACAGGAGGGCGTCGAAGCCTACCGCTTCGATGTGCCGCCGGGCCGGTACGAGGTCGAACTCGCTTTCACCGAAATTCAACACGATGAGGCCGGGCAGCGCGTTTTCGACGTGGAGGTCAACGGAGCGCCGGTCTTCACACACCTCGACCTGGCCGGGCAGCATGGCCGGTACGTAGCCGTGACGCGCACCATCGACGTCAGCACCGAGGGCGGCCTGGCGGTAACATTCGCACCGTACGCCGGCATCCCCACCATCAGCGGCATCCTCATCCGCCGGCTCCCCTGATCTCTCGATTCCCTCATGCCATGCCCCTGCGACCCGCCTTCTGCTCCCTCCTCACGCTGCTATTCCTGCTCGGCGGTTGTCAGGCCACGAGTGATCGCGTTGAGATCGAGTTCTGGGGGATGGGGCGCGAGGGCGAGGTGGTTGGGGAAATGATCACGGACTTCGAGCAGCAGCACCCCGGCATCAAGGTCAAGGTGCAGCAGATCCCCTGGTCCGCCGCGCACGAGAAGTTGCTGACTGCCTATGCAGGCGATGCCCTGCCCGACCTCTGGCAGCTCGGCAACACCTGGATCCCCGAGTTCGTCGCCCTCGACGCGCTCGAACCGCTTGATCCCTGGATCGCTCGCAGCGGCCAGGTCGATTCGTCCGCCTATTTCCCAGGTATCTGGGCTACCAACGTCCTCGACGGGCAGACGTTCGGCCTCCCGTGGTACGTCGATACCCGCCTGCTTTTCTACCGGCAAGACATCCTCGAAGCCGCCGGCGTTAGCGAGGCGCCGGCGACCTGGGAGGCGTGGGCGGCGGCGTTGCGACGCGTGAAGCAGTACGTTGGGGACGATAATTTCTGCATCCTCGTCCCCACCAACGAGTTCGAGCCGCCCGTCATTCTGGCGCTTCAGCAGGCAGCCGGGATGCTGAGGGACGGCGACCGCTATGGTAATTTCCAGAGCGAGGATTTCCGGCGCGCCTTCACCTTTTACATCGACCTCTTCAAAAACGGCTGGGCGCCGAAGCTGCGCAACACCCAGGTGTCGAACGTGCCGCAGGAGTTCGCGCGCGGGTATTTCAGCTTCTACATCTCCGGTCCGTGGTACATCAGCGAATTCAAACAGCGACTGCCGGACAGCCTGCAAAGTGCCTGGATGACGGCTCCCATGCCCGGTCCGGACGACGGCTCGC
>JAHEMB010000269.1 GCA_024643915.1 Rhodothermaceae bacterium
GCTGCCCGGCTACCACCTCGCCCTGCTGCCCGAAGAAACCGAGGACGCCCCACCCGGCATCCGCGTGCAGGACCCCACCTTCGGCCTACCTGCCGTGTGGTGCGCCGAGCGCAACCTGCCCGAGGCCGAGCGGCTGGGCCTGACCGCCGTGGAGGCGCCCGCCGTCGTCACCACCCACCTGCTCGAAGAGCTGCGCAAAAGCGCCCACCGCCTCCTCGACCGGCAGGAGGTGAAGAAGCTGGTGGACAAAGTGAAAGAGACGGCGCCCGCCCTCGTCGAGGAGCTGGTACCGGGGCTGCTCCCGCTCGGATCGATCCAGAAGGTGCTCAAGCGGCTGTTGCAGGAACGCATCCCCATCCGCGACCTCGTCAGCATCTTCGAGGCCCTAGCCGACCATGCCCCGTCGATCAAGAATATCGAGGTGCTGACTGAATACACACGCGCCGCCCTGGCCCCCACCATCACCCGCCAGTTCGCCGACGAGGAGGGCCGCGTCCACGCGTTCGTCCTCGACCCACTGCTGGAGCAGCACTTCATCCAACTCGCCTCGGATGGCCAGTTCAACCCGAACACACTCGGCCTGGAGTCGGGGCGCGCTGAGCGCTTCGCCGAAGAGGCCGACCGCCTGGCGAAGCGCCTTATCGCCCGAGGCCACCCGCCGGTCCTCCTCACCTCGCCCGTCCTCCGCCCTGCCCTCTTCGCCTTCCTGGCGCCCCTCGTCTCCGACGTCGCCGTACTCTCCTACAACGACCTCGTCCCCGACGCCGCCCTCGAAGTGGCCGACCAGCTACGGCTGCCGTGACAGAAGTGTGGACGTTTGAACGTGTAGACGACTGATGACCCGACCCTTTTCGTCCATGCGTCCACACGTTCAAACGTTCATACGTAACTCGGTACGGTCCCTGCAAGAGGGGATAGCGAACGACGATTGCACGCGACGCGATGAACATAAAAACCATCACTGGCTCCAGCATTCAGGCAGCGCTCGCAGAGGCCCGGCGGCTGCTGGGCGACGATGTGGTGCTGCTCGAATCGGTGCCTGCGCAGGGCCGCCAGCAGGCGCGGATCACGGTTATGACCGATGCGCCCGCCCCGGAAGCCCCGCCCCGGAAGCCCCCCGAGGAGGCCAGGAGACCTCTCGAAGCTGCTGTGCCGGCCGGCATCGGGTATGGCTACGGCGCTGCCGAAAGGCAGCCTGCACGGCCCCCGCGCACGGAAGAAAATGCCGTTTCCGCCGCAAGATTTTCCCCAAGAAACGGCACGGCACAACGCCCTCACAATGGTCGCGAATGGGCTACGACGGTGCAGCAGATCTGTTCGGACCAGCGCAACGGCCACGACGCAGCGACGCCGCCGACGGCTTCCGATGGTGCCGTGGCCGAGCAGATGCGGCTCGTGCGCGAGCGGCTCGAAAGCATCGAGCAGCGGATGAGTGAGGCCGTCATCGGCGCCTCGCAGCAGTGGATGGCGCACCCGCTCTACGCCGAGATGCTGCGGCGGCAGCTCCGCCCGCTCAGCCTCAACCGCCTCTTTGATCGGCTCGCGCAACAGGGCTACGCCCCGACGGACGATATGCAGAAACTCCGCTGGGCCCTCGCCCAGGAACTGCGCCGCGCCCTCGACGCGCCCCCTTCGGGGAAACGTGCGGGGGTGCAGGTGCTCATCGGGCCGAGTGGGGCGGGCAAGACGTCCCTTCTGCTCAAGCTCGCCGGCAGCACCCGCTTTTACGGCTACCATCGGGCTTCCGTCCTCGTCATCGTGCCTGAGGGTGAGGACCCGACGCAGCACCACGCTACGGTGGATCTCTACCGGCGCTTCGCCCTCCCGGTGCAGGCGGTACAGACGATAGACGAGATGCGGCGGGCGCTCCACCGCGCCCAGGGGTTCGCCCCCCTCCTTATCGACACGCCCCCGTTGCCGACGGACGCGCTGGCAGCGGGCCGGCTGCTCACTCAGATCAAGCGCCTCCTGGAGGCTGTGACGCCCGTGCAGGTGACCTTCACCCTGAACGCTACCCGCGCCTTCGAGACGTTCGATGTGGCCTACTTGCAACGCCTGCCGCTGCGCCCCGACGCCCTGGCGCTGACCCACCTGGACGAGACCCCTGGCTGGGGGCGGGCCGCCGAATGGCTGATGGCGCTCCCCCTCCCCGTGCCCTTCGTCGCCACCGGCCCCGCCCTGCCCGATGACGTGGCGGCGTTCTCCCCCACCTGGTTCGTAGAAAAGATGATGGAGCTTTAGGGGTTGCCGGTTTCCGGTTGCAGAAGGATCGACCGAATGCTCGACACGAAAACATGAAAACAGACTCGACCATCATAGCGGTAGCCAGCGGGAAAGGCGGCGTGGGCAAAAGCGTCGTCGCCGTGAACCTGGCCGAGACGCTCGCTGCCGAGGGGCGAAGCGTCGCCCTCGTCGATGCCGACTTGGGGCAGGGCGCCTGCGCCGTGCTGCTCAACGAGCATCCGCGCGCCAGCGCCCTCGACCTCGCACGCCGCACGGCTACCCCGGCGCACGTGTTTCACCGCACCTCGGCCGGCCTCACGCTCGTGCAAGCCGCCGCCGAAGCGGGCGAAGCAGACGCGCACGAGAAAGCCCTCTTCCTCGCACTTGACGACCTCCTGCACCGCCTCCGCCGCACGCACGACTTCATCCTCATCGACACCCCCGCCGGCACGGCCGAGGCCGTGCGGTGGGCGCTCGACCGGGCCGGCCTCGGGCTGCTCGTCCTCGCCGGGGAGCCCACCGCCATCGCCGACGCCTACCGGCTGGCCAAGCTGACGTGGCAGGACGACCCGGCCTACCCTTTCGCTACCCTCGTCAACTTCGCCGACGAGGCGCGGGAGGCCCAGAGCGTGGCCGAGCGGTTCGGGACGATCACACAGCACTTCGTCGGGCGACGGCCCGGCTACCTGGGCTGGGTGCCGTTCTCCTCGCACGTGCGCCGCGCCGTGGCCGAGCAGCAGCCCGCCGTGCGCACCCCCGGCCCCGTCCGCGAAGCTTTCACCCGCCTCGCGAAGCGTCTCCTCTCGGGCCGCGCCCTCGTCCCTGCCGCCGAGCCGGGCGCCGAGGCGCTCGTGCTGCAAGATCGCTAATGCTCTGATTCCCTCTGCCCCAAAAACCACGCTTAGGAATGATCGCACAGTCACAAAAGATACGTGCCCTGACGCTTTGCCTCAGCGGCCTCGTCGGTCTCCTGGTGCTGCTGGCACGGCTGTGGCAGGGCGCCCCGGTTGAAACGAGCGCCGTCGTCGCCTGCGGCTGCTGCCTCTCCGCCTACCTCGCCCTGACCCTCCTGGCGGCAACCACCCGCCTCATTCTAAAAACTGAGTACGTGAAACGTGATGCGTGAGCATACACAACACTGCCCATCGCTACCCCTTCTCCCTTCTCTACGAAGGGAGACAGGCTCGCAGAACGTAGGTGGAGCGGGCCAGAGGGAGGGCCTCGCATCGGCACGATTCTCCCCGGATACGATGGCGCCATTCAGCACGACATCCCCCTGCTCGGTTTCCACATCCGTTCCGAACGAGCGATCCCCCTTCGTGGAGAAGGGGGAGGGGTGCTTCGCTGACAGGACTTGCTATCAGCACCCTCACGTTTTCTTGGGAAACCGAAGGCTCACGACCGTAAATCTGTGATTTCACGCTTCCAAAACTCGGCACCAACCTCTGACGACGGCATCCCTGACCTGCCATGACGCAAGACCTCCAACCCCTCGTCGAACGCTACCTGGCCGAGCCGACCCCGCCCAACCGGGAGGCGGTGGTGCTGGCCGCCGTGCCGCTCGTGCATTCGCTCATCGGCCGCCTCAGCCTGCCCAACGACCCCCTCGCCACGCGCGAGGACCTGGAGAACGCCGGCCTCCTCGGCCTCTTGCAGGCGCTCGATAATTACGACCCGACGCGCGGCCTGCCGTTTGTTTCGTACACCTACGCCCGCGTGCGCGGCGCCCTCGTCGATTACCTGCGGAAGATCGACGTCGTCTCGCAGCGGCGGCGGCGCCACATCGCCGAGGCACAAAAGGCCCAGGAGACCCTCCGCCAGATGCTCGGCGAAGAGCCGGACGAACAGGACGTGGCGGACTACCTCGGCCTCTCGCTCGACGCCTACCACGACGTGCTGACCGACGCGCAAAGCCGCTTCGCCCTCTCGCTCAACGACGCCGCCCACGAAGCCCGCCCCCTCCTCGAAACCATCGCCTCCGAGGATGCCGGCGACGCGCACGAGGCGCTGGAGCGGCAACAGCTCCTTGAGTACGTGATGGCCCTCATCAGCGGCCTGCCCCAGCGCGAGCGCGACATCGTTTCCCTCTATTTCTACGAGAACCTGACCCTTCGCGAGATCGGCGAATTGCTGAACCTGACGGAGGCGCGCATCTCCCAGATCCTCGGCAAGACGATGCTGAAGCTGCGCGGCCTCCTCGCCAGGGAAAGCGCCCGCGCTGCCTGACGCGCCGGGCAAGATGTGCCGCCGCCGCGCGGAAGTTATTGCCCGCAATCAACGCCTTTCGCCCAAAACGGCGGGTTCTGGCCCTGGCAGACGCTTTGCAGAAGAGATAACAAACAGACCGACAACCGGCGAACCGACAACCGGCAAACCAAGCTAATTATGCTGCTGCGACTTCAGAATGGGACGACGGCGATGGGCGAGATGATGCGCCAGCAAGAGCGCGTCGCCAACAACCTCGCCAACGCCGGGACGGTCGGCTACAAGCGCGACCGCGCCTTCACCGAAGCACTTCAGGAGCGGATCGACGATGACGGGGCGCCGCGTAGCGACCGCGCGGCGACCCCCTTCGCCGACCTCGCGCAGGGCGCCCTCGAACAGACCGGTAACCCCCTCGACCTCGCCCTGGACGGCGAAGGCTTTTTCGTCCTCACCGACGAGGCGAGCGGCAGCGCGCGCTACACGCGCTCGGGCCGGTTCGTCCTCAGCGCCGACGGCACGCTTCGCACGCCGCAGGGCCTCGCCGTCGCAGGAGAGGCCGGGCCGATCCAGGTCCCGCGCAACGCCACCGCCATCGAGGTCGACCGCACCGGCGCCCTCCGCGCCGACGGGCAGGAGGTGGGCCGGCTGCGCGTCGTCACTTTCGCCGACGCCGGACAGCTCCGCCGCCTCGACGGCGCCGCCTTCGAGGCCGGCGCGATAGAGCCGGAAGAGGCGCCCGCCCCCACCGTCCTCCAGGGCTACGTTGAAGAGAGCAACGTCGAGCCGGTCCGCGAGATGACCGACATGATCGCTCAGTTCCGCCTGTTCGAGTCCCAGCAGAAAACGCTGCAATCCACCGACCAGCTCCTCGCCACCATCACCCGCGACCTCGGCAAATTCTAATTCGACTGGCAAGCACATTCCGCACTCCGCACTCTAAACTCCACACTTAAAGATGCTACGCGCCCTTCGCACCGCTGCCCTCGGCATGAGCGCCCAGCAGGCCGGCGTCGACAACATTGCCAACAACCTCGCCAACGCGAGCACGGTCGGCTACAAGCGATCCAACGTCGTCTTCCACGACCTGCTCTACCAGAACGTGCAGGCGTCCGGGCAGGCCGAAGGGGCGGGCGCGCAACCGGCCTCGCTCCAGATGGGCCACGGCGCCGCCGCCATCGCCACCGTGCGCAATTTCACGCAGGGCGGCCTTAACCAGACGGGCAACCCGCTCGACCTCGCCATCAATGGCGACGGCTTCCTCCAGGTGCGTCGCCCCGACGGCTCCATCGCCTACACGCGCGACGGCACGCTCCGCCTGAGCGCCGAGGGCACGCTCGTCACCCAGATGGGCCTCTCCCTCGAACCCGACCTGAGCCTGCCGCCCGAGGCGGTCGAGATCCACGTCAGCCAGGACGGCCTCGTGGCCGTGCGCTTGCAGGGCGAGCCGGAGATGATCGAGGTAGGGCAATTGGAGCTG
>JAHEMB010000270.1:0-3212 GCA_024643915.1 Rhodothermaceae bacterium
TCGCGTTGTTATTGAGGTCACGCTGCATGCTCAGGGCACCGCCGAGGCGTACTTGCGAAAGATCAAGATGGAACTTGGCGTGTCGTGGGCGAGCCGTTCGTGCCGGCTGGCGAAAAGGACCGGCTCCAGCCCCCATACCTCTGACGCGCCGATCACCACGAGGTCGTAGCCCGCTCTGGCTTCCGCGACGACGGCCTCCTGCGGGTCCTCGTGCTCGACGACTTTGAGGTCGAGGCCGTCCTGGGCAAAGTGCTCCGCCTCTGCCGACAGCCCCAGACGCGGCGCTTCTGCCGCCCGATGGGGAGGGACGATGTGGAGCAGGGTCACGTGGGCGCCCGTTTGCAAACCGATGCGATGCGCCAGGGCAAGGGCGCCCCGGTCGTGCGGCCCGCCGAAAAAGGGCACCAGGATCCGTTGCCAGGGGGCGAGGTGCCGCGCCACGTACACAGCCACATCTGCCCGCGCCCGTTGCATCACGTCGTACACGGTGCCGCTGAGGATGCTTCGGCTCACAATGGGCTTGTGCCACCCCATCAACACCAGGTCGGCGCCTTTCTCCAGGGCCACCGCTGCGATGTCGGCACCCACGTCGCGGCTGATGAAGGCGAGGGGGCGCACGCGCCCGCTTTCAGTGTCAGTGTCTTCGAGGAACGGCTGCAGGGCCTCCTGCTCTTCCGCCGCTGCGTCGAGGTAGGCAGAGGCAAAGACGCGGTCGGCCCGCAGCAGGTGGAGGGCGTAAACGCGCAGCTCAGAGGGGGGCGCGAGAGCCTTCGCCACGCGCAGCAGCTCGGCGCCCGAGGCGGCGAGGGAAACAGGGATCAGCACGGTGAAGCCTTTCCTGCGCTCCCCCGCGCCGATCATCTCCCGCCGGATGAGCCGTGTGGGGTAGATCCATTCGAGGACCGGCGCCGTCATGACGGTCGTCGCCAGGGCCATGATCACCATCATGGCGAAGAGGACGGGCGAAATAACGCCCAGTTCGAGGCCGATGGTCAAGATCACCAGCTCCATCAGGCCGCGCGTGTTCATCAGGATGCCGAGGGCGCCCGCCTCGCGCCAGGGCAGGCCCGTCAGCCGCGCCGCCCCCACCGAGCCGCCGAACTTACCCGCCACTGCCACGCCGATGATCAGGAGGCAGTCGAGCCACAGCGCCGGTTCGTCGAGCAGGCCGATCTGGGTGCGCAAGCCGGCGTAGGCGAAGAAGAGCGGGAGGAGGAAAACCATCGTCACGTCCTCCAGCCGGTGGGTCAGGTCGCGCACAAAGTCCTGATCTTTGGGCAGGGCCACACCCAGGACGAAGGCGCCGAAGAGCGCGTGGATGCCGATCAACTCGGTCGTCCAGGCGGAGGCGAGCAGGCAGAGGAGCAGGAGGGCGACGACCTCCTGGGTGAGCCGCCCCCGGCTCCGGTAATGCGCTTCGAGGCGTTTCATGAAGGGCCGGACGGCGAAGAGCATGGCCGCGATGTAGAGCCCCGTGCCCACGAACGTAAAGATGACCCCTGCCACCCCGGCGGCCCGCACGAGGGCAATGACGGCGGCGAGGATGCACCAGGCCGTCACGTCGTCCACCGCGGCACATGTGATGGTAACCACGCCCAGCCGCGTGCCGAGCAGGTTGCGCTCGGAGAGGATGCGGGCGAGGATGGGGAAGGCTGTCACGCTCATCGCCGCGCCCATAAACAGGGCGAAGTGGACGAAGGCGACGCCGTCGTCGGAGAGAATGGGGTAGAGGTAAAGGGCGAGCGCCGCCCCGAGGAAAAACGGCGCGACGATGCTGGTGTGGCTGGTGATGAGGGCGGCCTTCCCATGCCCCTGTAGCTGCGCCGGATCGAGCTCCAGCCCTACCAGAAACATAAAGAGCACGAGCCCCACCTGGCTGAGGGCCTCCAGGTACGGCAGGCTCTCCGCAGGAAAGAGCAGAGAAAACAGGCCGGGCGCCACCCATCCCAGCAGGGACGGCCCCAGCACGATGCCGGCTGCCATCTCGCCGACAACGCGCGGCTGCCCGATCCGACGGCACAGCCCGCCCAGCAGCCGCGCCAGCCCCAGGATCACCACCAGTTGCGGCAGGAGCACGAGCAGCAGATGCATGGGCTACTCTTCCGCCTCCATCGGACCGGCCACGAACGAAACGGCGCCACACGCGCACCCTTCGCCGGTGAGGACGCCGTGCAGCAGCCGCGCGTCCTCCTCTGTCTCCAGGCGCGCGTCGAGGAGGAGTGAGCCGGGGTGCACGCAGCCGGGCAAGAGGAGGAGCCTGGAACGCGCCAGGAGGTGGTCGCCCTGGAGGCGCCCGCGTAGGTCGATCCTTTCCCCGCCGACGCCCACAAGCCGTACTTCAAGGCGCGGGCCGGACTGAGAAATGCGAAGCATTGGATCGTCGTCGCCGTCCCCGGCCACGCAGGCCGGGGCAGGGCCCGCCGCCAGGGCGAGCGTCCACAAGCCGCTCACAGCGCGAGGGGCTTCGAGCCCAGCGCCCACGTAGAGGATGGCGGTCACCCCGACGAGTGGTACGCCCACCAACAGCAGATAGAGCAGCGCCGTTCTCATGCCCCCCTCACCGCGCTACCGAGTATTCTCCCCCTGCGCTTGGCTCCAAGGGGGAGAGTGTGGAGAAGCAGGCCGGCTCCGACAGCTGCCTAAGAGGATCCTTTTTTGAAAGGCGCTTTCACAACGACCTTCACGCCTTCGATGGTCGTTTCCACGGCGCTGGTGACCGTCTTCACTGCCGTTTCGCCAATTTCGCCTGCGGCTTCCACGGCGCCGGTAGCGGCGGCCGAGGCCACGTCCTCTACCTTCCCACCGATGCTGCGTGCCGCGTCGATGGCCCCTTCGACGGCGCTGCGGGCGACGCTGCCCAGATCGCCGCCGACTTCCGAGGCGCCCTTGATGAGGCCGCGCGCCGCGTTGCCGGCGGCCTGTGTCGCGTCGCCGCCGATTTCGCTGGCGCCTTTGATGCTGCCCCGAACGGCCCCTTTGGCGGCGTCGCCCAGGTTGCCGCCGACCTCCTGCACGCCGAGGATCGTCCCGCGCGCCACGCTGAAGGCGGCGTCTTGCAGGTTCAGCGCCGTGTCCTTGGTCGCCGTGATGGCGCCGTTGGCCGCGCTCTGGGCTACACCGGCCAGGTCGCCACCGACCTCAGACGTGCCTTTGATGAGCCCCCGCGCCGTGTTGCGCACGGCCGACATAGCGTCGCCGCCGATCTCTTCGGC
>JAHEMB010000270.1:3222-5888 GCA_024643915.1 Rhodothermaceae bacterium
CTCTTCGGCCCCGCGAATGGCGCCGCGCACGGTGTCCTTCGCCATGCCCGCAGCATCGCCGCCGATGTCCTTGGTGCCCAGGATGACCCCGCGCGCCACGCTAAAGGCGGCGTCTTGAAGGTTGAGCGAGATGTCTTTGGTCGAGGAAATGGCGCCTTGTGTGGCCCGGCGTACGACGGTGCCTACATCGCCGCCCACCTCGCTGGCGCTCTGGATGGTGGTGCGGAGGAGGCTGGTGATCGTCTTGATGGTGACTTCGGAGACCTCGGCTACGCCCTGGACCACCCCGATGATGGTGCCCTTCACGACGTTGCCGAGTTCGCTCCCGACCTCTTTGGAGGCGCGGATCGCACTGGTGAGGATGCCGCTCGCCACCCCGGTCGTTTCCTCGACGACATTACCGGCTTTGCGAAGGGTCGAGACGGTCGCGTCATGTGCCACGGTGACGGTGCCATCGACCGTGTCGCCCGTCCCTTTGATAACCTTGACGAGTGCTTCTTTGACCTTGCCGTCTTGTTTCTTGGGTTCCATCAGGTGGCCTCCAGGGTGGTTATGGTGATGAAAGATGTTGGGTAGCCATGTTAGACAAAGGCCCCGCCGTTTGTCAAGGGGTGCTGAGATCGTCTTCAGGGGAAGCGCCCGCCGGAATTGCGAAGCAGGCAGAAATCGAAAAGGCCGGTCCCGCCACGCAGCGGCGACCGGCCTTCCTTGCGGTCTGGATTTGGCACACCCTCGCTCATCGCGCCGCGTCGGCGGGGGAGGCGTTGGGAACGGCTCCGTCGCCGGAGACGCCGGGGGGGAGGGGAGCGGCGTCGGGCATGGGGTGGCCGTGCTTTTCGGGTTGCCACGAGTAGATGTAATCTGCGTCCTCGATGTCGAGCGCTGTTTTGGTCAGCTTGAGGGGGCGGAACGTGTCCACCATCACGGCCAACTCCTTCGTCTCGCGCACCCCGATGCTGGCTTCGGTAGTGCCGGGGTGGGGGCCGTGCGGGATGCCGCCGGGATGGAGCGTGAACGAGCCGCGCTCAATGCCCTTCCGGCTCATGAAGTCGCCCTCGGCGTAGTAGAGCACCTCGTCGGAGTCGATGTTCGAGTGGTTGTAGGGCGCCGGGATGCTGTTTGGGTGGTAATCGAACAGGCGCGGCACGAACGAGCAGACGACGAAGTTCTGCGCCTCGAACATCTGGTGCACGGGCGGCGGCTGGTGGATACGCCCTGTGATCGGCTCGAAATCGTGGATGGAAATGGCGTAGGGATACATGTAGCCGTCCCAGCCCACCACGTCGAACGGGTGGTAACGGTACACGAACGGGTGCAGCCTGCCGTGCTTCTTGATCTTGACCACGAACCGGCCTTCCGCGTCGATAGTGTTGAGGTCGGTGGGGGGGCGGTAGTCGCGCTCGTGATACGGGCTGTGCTCCAGCAGTTGCCCGAACTGGTTCCGGTAGCGCCGGGGCGGGCGGAACTCGGTGGGGGCCTCGATGATGAGCAGACGCGGTTGCACGGTACCGTCTTTCGGGCCGGCAGGCCCGAGGCCCTCGAACACCCAGCGGTGCGTAAGCGTGCGCGGCACGTGGACGTAATCGCCCTGAACGAAGTGTACCGAACCGAGCGGCGTCTCCAGCCGCCCCTCGCCGTCATGGACGAAGACAAGTTCATCGCACTTCGCATTCTTGTAGAACACGTTCTCGTCCATCGCTTCGGTAGGCGTGCAGAGGGCGAGATCCACGTCTGCATTGCCCATGATGTAACGCCTACCGGAGAGCCAGTCGCCGCCCGGCGCCAGGTTTTTGCCCGTGAAGTGCCGGTGGCGCAGGAAGTCCTGGTCCACGTATTCGACCGTGTACGGCTCGGGCGCGAGCACCTCCTGCACGAGCGTGGGCGGGTGGATGTGGTAGGCAATGGAGGAGATCCCCGAAAACCCTTCGGCGCCGATCACTTCTTCGGTATAAAGCGCGCCGTCGGGGCGGGCGAATTGCGTGTGCCGTTTCGGGGGCACCTGGCCCATCGTTACGTAATGCGGCATCTTCCTGATTGTGGATTTGGGATTGCGGAATGCGGATTGAAAAGTGGGATAGGGGTCGCGGATCGCGAATGTGAAATCCCAATCCGCATTCCCCACTTCAAAGGTTGCCGCGCAGGGCCTGTTCGCGTTCGATGGCTTCGAAGAGGGCCTTGAAGTTGCCCTTGCCGAAGGAGCGGGCGCCCTTGCGCTGGATGATCTCGTAGAACATCGTCGGGCGGTCCAGCACCGGCTTGGTAAAGATCTGGAGCAGGTAGCCGTCCGGGTCGCGGTCCACGAGGATGCCGAGTTCGGCCAGTTTGTCCACGGGCTCGTCGATCTTGCCGACGCGGTCCTGCAACTCGTAGTAGTAGGTCGTCGGCACGTGGAGGAAGAGGACGCCTCGGGCGCGCATGGCGGTGACGGTCTCGATGATGTTGTCCGTCGCCATGGCGATGTGCTGGACGCCCGGCCCCCGGTAGAAGTCGAGGTACTCTTCGATCTGGCTCTTTTTCTTGCCCGCCGCAGGCTCGTTGATGGGAAATTTGATCCGCTCGTTGCCGTTCGACATCACTTTGGACATGAGCGCCGTGTACTCGGTAGAGATGTCCTTGTCGTCGAACGAGAGCAGGTTTTTGAAGCCCATCACGTCGGCATAATACTG
>JAHEMB010000271.1 GCA_024643915.1 Rhodothermaceae bacterium
CGAGGTCGATCTGCATGAGCCCCTCGCTACCGATCTCTGGCGTCCCATCTGTTGGGCCGCACCCCGCGAAAGCAAGGAGGCAAACCAGAAGCGAAAGGAATGGAAGAATGGAGGAATGGAAGAAAGGAAGAACCGCATCCTGAAGAATCGGAGCTTCAATTCCCCGATTCTCCGGCTCCCCGACTCCCCCTCTCCCACTCATCGTTTCCTCGGTTCGTCGATTCATCGTTTCAAATACACGCATCTTGCTATCTTGCAGCGCCGAGGGCTTGTCAGATCATTCGCCTTTCGAGAGCCGCAGCAACTCCTGGTAGACGGTGCGGGCGCGGGCATCGTCGGGTGTAAGGCGGAGGAGACGCTCGGCGGCCTTCAGGCCCTCATCGTAGCGGCCCAATTGCCCGTAAGCCACGGCTAGGTTGCCGAGGGCGGGGACGTAAGTGGGGTCGACCGCGAGGGCGCGCTCGAAGAACGCCGCTGCCCCGGCGAAATCCTGCTGCACCAGCCGGAGCGTGCCCGCGTTGGCAAGCGCCGTCAGCAGGTCCGGATCGAGGGCGAGGGCGCGTTCGAAGGCAGCGGAGGCCTCGTCGAAGCGCTGGCTCTGCAAGTACAGAAAACCGAGGTTGTTCCAGCCGGCGGCGTGGTGGGCGGGGTCGTCGGAAAGGGCGGCGCGGTAGGCGGCTTCGGCCTCGGCGGCGCGCCCGGCCTGCTGGTACGCCTCGCCCAGCTTCAGCCTAGCCTCCACAAAGCGTGGCTGCACAGCCACGGCCCTTTCGAGCGGCGCCACGGCCTCCAGAGCCTGACCCGCACGCAGGTGGAGCGCACCCTGCCAGTACAGTACTTCGGCGTCCTCCGGGTAGCGTGCAGCCGCCTCGGCCAGCACGTCGAGGGCAGCGTCGAGGGAATCTTGCTCGGCGAGGGCGCGGCCCAGGGCCAGCCGCGCGGCCCGGTGCTCGGCGCCCTGCCCCAGCCCCCGCCGCGCCTGCGCTACGATCTTCGGCAGGTAGGCCGGCAACCGGTGCCTCTCCTCGTAGAACGTGAAGTACGCGACGGCCTCTTCAAGATCACCCAGAGCCTCATCGCCCCCCGGAGAGCTGTCCTCCGTCACCCGCACCAGCGTAAACGGAGTGGGGCTAGACAAGGCGCGTTCGATATCGTCGGGGCGCTTGGGCGGCGGAAGGCGGCGGCGGATCCAGTGATCGGTAAACGTGACGTGGGGGATGTCGCTGGTGCCACTCTGCTGGAGGTGGCAATTCACGCAATTGCCCGTCATAGCCTCTTCAACCGAGTGTGCGGGGTCGCGGCTGCAAACCACTTCACCGTCCGCCGGCTGATGACAACTCTGGCAGACCGCGTTGAAGTGATCGTCGCCCAGTTCGGCCACGGGGCGATGCGGGTCATGGCAGGTGGTGCACGTCATCTCGCTCTGCTCGAAGCACTTGCTCTGGGCCAGCCGCAGGGCGTGCGAGGCGATGCCGAAGCTGGCGGGGTCGTCGAGCTGCTCCTCAGGGACGAAGACCGCGCGGTGCGCCGCCAGGGCCGCGCCTGGCACAAACGTGTCGATTCGCTCGCCCGGCTTCAACACCTCCGTCCCCGTCAGATGGCACTGCTGGCAGACGGAGAGCTGGAGGTCGCGCGCAAGCCGCGCCGGGTTGACGATATTGGGGTCTGCCTCGCCGGCCTCGGCCCCCAGCCCTGCCAGGCGAGCCTCGACGTGCGCCGCGCCCGGACCGTGGCACCGCTCGCACGTGATGCCGAGGGCCACATCCTCGTAATGCCCCTGCGTGAAATCGCTGTAGCCGGACGGCCCGTTGTGGCACGTCATGCACTCCGCCCCGATGGGCCGGTCGAAGCGGAAGTTCTTCTGCTCGTAGGCCGGGCTGAGGTCCCACTTCTGCCGCTCGACGTACCACGTCAACGGCATCTCGGTGACATGGCCGTTGACGTTCATCAGGTAGGAGCGCGTGTTGTTGCCCGAACCGATGACCCATGCGGCTGGATACTCCTGCTCGTAGGCCACCGCGCCCGAGGCGTGCTTGCGAAACTCTCGCTGAAAGAGCGTGTCGCCGCGCACGAACGCCTCGTAATAGAAATCGAAGGTAGGGTTGTAAACCACCGAGTTCACGTCGAAACGCTCCGGCGCCGTGGCCGGGTCGAAACGCGAGACGGACCGCCCCATGCCGGTGCGGTGATAGCTGAAATAAAGGTCTTCGTGGCAGTCCGCGCATGCCTCGTCCCCCACGTAGCCCGCACCCACGGCCTGCGCCATCTCCGGCTGGCGCACCGGCGCCTCCCCGCCTCCGCACCCGCCGCTCACGACGAGGAGGATGAGGCAGGAATGGGCACAGAAGAAACGAACGGACATGACCGGAGAAGGTAAAGGCGCCGGCTCGCGGCGAGGAGATCCAGAAGAAACAGGGATACGCTACATCCTCACGAATTAAGCATCACCCGGCGGAGTTTCCGGGCGGCCAAGTTTAGGGAAATTTTGACGTTAAAGAAACCCAGCGTCGCCGCCCTCGTCCTTTTGCCGCGTTTTTGATCGAGAGGCCCTAAATTTAAAGAGCAGGCTGCCCCGCCGATATTAGCCACAACGACCCGGTTCAACGGCGATGTACAGGCCCGGCTCGCCCCACGGGTGAGCACATCGTACGCCGTATGATCTGACGGACGCCATGCCCAACGCCCTCTGGATCGGATTGTTTGTGGCCTTCGTGCTCGGCGCGCTCGCCGGATGGGTCTACGCCCGCCGCCGCCGCCCCGAGGCGTCGGAGACGCTGCCGGCCGTACGGCCCGCCTCGCCGGCCGTTATAGACCCGGCCTCCTACGCCCTTACCGTCGGCGCCGAAGGGCAGCCGGACCTCCACCGTGAGTTGCTTCGCCTCCGCGAGCGGCTCGAAGAAAAAGATCTGGAACTGCACTTGCTACGCGAGGATTACCAACTCGACACGCAGGTGCTGCGCCAGGAGATCGAAGAAATGCAAGTAAGAGATGACGCCGTTCTCGCAGAAACCCGGCAGGCCCTCGAAGCCGAACGCCGCACCTTACAAGCACAAAACAGCCGCCTGGAGGCTGAGCAAGCCGAGATGCTGCGCGCCCGCAACAAGCTCCACGAACGCCGCGCAGCGCTTGTCCTGGCTGCGCAGAAGCTGCAAAAGCTGGAGCAGACCCTGCAAGAGCGCGCCGCACAGGTAGCAGCCGTGGAGAAGCAGCTTCACGAACAGGCGCGGCCCGAAGCCGACCGCGCCGAGCCGGCCCGCGCCCTCGACGCGCAGCGCCGCAAGATCGAATCGCAGGAGCAGGAGCTGGCTGCCCTGCGTGCCCGCCTCGACCAGGCCCAGGCCTCCCTCGCCCGCCGACCCGCCCCTGCTGACGCCCCGCCCCAGTTCCAACCCCTCTCCGCCTGGCTCGGCGACGAAGCCAACGACATGACGCCCGCAGAGGAAACCCCACCCCTCCCTGAAACCGCCCCCGCACCGGCGCCCTACGACACGTTGACCCGCCTCCACGGTATCAGCGAGCGCCTGCAAGAAGAGCTTTACCACTTGGGCTACACCTCCTTCGTGCACCTTGCCAATCTGAAGAGCCAGGACGTCCGCCGCCTCGCGGCGTTGCTCGACGTGCCGCGCGAGACCATTGTCACCCACTGGATCCTCGAAGCCCAGGCGCTCCTCTACGAAGGCAGCCGCCAAACCGGCAAGCCCCGGTAATGCCTCAACGACGCGCCTGCTGCACTCGCTGCGCGGCGAGCCAGAGGCGAAAATTTCGGGCGCTTGCTTGACTTTGATCGGGCGATTCGCGTAGTTGGGGCCGGACAGGGCGCCCTTTTAACAGGGCGAGACGGGGTGCGAGTTCTTCGGGCACTTCTGCGGTTTACCCTGTTCCTCCTCGTCAGGCCCACACTTCGTACGTTCGTATTTTGGCGCTTCAGGCGTGCTGTGATCCAGGTCTGCCGTGTCGAGGGTTTGGTTTCCTCACAACCAACCGCACGACGGAGGCCCCTCATGATCCAACGCTTCTCCCCCCTCTTTCTCCTCGCCGCCCTCCTCCTCGCCGGGCCGGCCCACGGGCAGGAGGCTGAGCAACCCCCAACCATTTTTATGAGTTCGTGGCAATGCGACCGCGCCACGATGGACAAGGTGATCGAGATGGCGCAAGAGCGCGGCATACCTGTCGCGCAGGAACTCGTCAACGAAGGCAAAATGTGGAGCTATGGCCTGCTCGCCCACGACTGGGGCGACGAATGGAACTACGTCACCCTCCTGGTGGCCGACGATATGAATGCCGGCTTGGAGGCCAGCGCCGAGATGAACCGGCGCCTGGGCGAAAAATATGGCGAGGACGACAGCTTCAACTTTATCGATCACTGCACCACCCACCGCGACCACATTTACACCGGCGCCTTCGTCACGCAAGCAAACGAAGGCATGAAGATAGAAACGCCGTACAGTGTCGCGATGAGCTACTTCGCCTGTCCCCTCTCTGCCCTGGACGACATCGTGGCCGAGGACCGGGGGGTGTTCCTGCCGGCAGCACAGGCCTCGGTGAATGAGGGACACGGCTATATGGCCGGCGCTATGACGCACGCCTGGGCGGACGAGTGGACGTACGTCCTCTGGCGCACCGCCAAAGATGTACCTGCCCTGATCGCCTTCGCCGACGACACCGGCAACCGGATCGAAGACGACGGCCCGGCGCCGACGATGGCCTGCAGGCACCGGGACAACCTCTACCGCATGGTGGCCCAAACCCAGGCGCCGCCCGAGCAGTAGCACCTAATCAGCTCTTGTGCGGGGTCACTTCGCCAGTTCCACGCGCGTCCATAGCTTGAGCGGCTCGGCCGGGGCAAATGCGCCCCGGCCCCCGCCGGGCCGTTGCCCGCCGCGCATCCCGCCCCCCATCCCGCCGCGACGTCCACCGCCCATTTCTCCTAAACCACCTGGGGCGCCACGCCCCGCCATCGTACCGCGCAGGGCTTCCCGGTCGGCCTCGGGCGTCTCGAAACCCAGGCCCACCACGGCGCCGGGCGCCACGCCGACGGCCTCGCCGAAAGCCTCGCTCCGCTGGAGTGGGAGTTGCATTTCGTAGAGGAGGGTACCGTGGTCGAGGCGCGCCCGCAGGAGGACGCCGGGGAGACTGCCGACCGCCACGCGCCGGCTCTTGCCGTCCGCCCCCAGCACCTGCAGGTCGGCCAGGGATGCTTCGAAGCGTTCGCGCATCGCTTCCGGGTCCTGCTGCCCACCGCGCGGGCCGCCGCTCCGCTCTCCAGGCGGCTGTAACGCCGTCAGACCGAGAGGAAAACGGAGGCCGAAAGTCTTCTCTTTGCCACCCGCCGGGTCGAACCAGAGGATGAGACCGTCGCGCACGATTTGGCGGGTGACGCCTTCATCACGTGAGAGGAGCGCGACATACAGAAATTCGCCGTCGTTGCGCACGCCCAGTGAGAACCGCTCGCCCTCCATCGGCGCGAGGGCGCCACCCCAGTCATCCACGCGCCCGTCGATGGTGAGGGCGGAGGCGGGGGCTTCGCTTTGCAGGGTTTTCGTGCTGCTGCAACCGCTCCCTGACAGCGCAACCAGGAGGGTGATGGAAAGGAGAGGTCTGATTTTCATGTGGGTAGCGTCATCTTGTAGATATCAGGACGGGGCCGCCTCGCGTGCTAAACAGCAAGGCGGCCCCGTCGAAGGAAGCGTGGGCATGCCAAGTATCACTTCATCAGCACCATACGCCCCGTCTCCGTCACGGCGCCGACGGTGAGGCGATAGAGATAGGTGCCCGTGGGCAACCCAGCAGCATCAAAAAAGACGGCGTGCGGGCCGGCGCCAAGATGGCCATCGACGAGCTGAGTCATCTCGCGCCCCTGCACG
>JAHEMB010000272.1 GCA_024643915.1 Rhodothermaceae bacterium
GCGCCACCCAGGTCGACCCTGAGTTTAAGCAGGACCTCCGCCTGGGCATCACCGGCACCATCGGCGACAAGATGCGGATCGACGTCAACTGGGACACCAACAACCAGTTCGACTATCAGAACCAGGTGAAGCTGCAATACACCGGCTACGAGGACGAGATCATCCAGTCGATAGAGGCCGGCAACGTCTTCCTCCAGACTCCCTCGCGCCTCATCACGGGCGGGCAGAGTCTTTTCGGCATCAAGACCGAACTCCAGCTCGGCGGCCTCAACCTGACCACCGTGACGAGCCAGCAGGAGGGCCAGTCCAACAGCCTCAACATCGACGGCGGCGCCGAGACGACCCAGTTCGACCTGAAGCCGACCGACTACGACGACCTGACCCACTTTTTCCTCGCCTATTACTTCCGCAACCGTTGGGAAGAGGCCCTCTCCACACCGCCGAACGTGATCCTGGGGCCGGGCTTCGAGCGCATCACCGACATCGAGGTGTGGCGCCTGGAGAACGTCGGCGTGGAGGAGCAAGACCTGCGACAGGCCGTGGCCGTGGTAGACCTGGGCGAGCCGCGCGAACTCCTCGGCCTGGCCGACGGCTATACGGCCGAGACCCGCCCCGGACGCGACATCGACCAGTATGAGGAGGCGGACCTGGAAACGCAGCTCCGCGATGGCAACGCCGTACCCAAGGACTTCCTCCAGGCACGGGGCCTGACGGCCTCCGACTTCCAGGTGGGCCGCTTCAAGAAGCTCCGCCCCAGCGAGTACGACTTCGACCCGCAACTCGGCTACCTCTCCCTCAAATCGCGCCTGCAAGACCAGCAGGCCCTAGCTGTCGCCTTTCGGTACCGCGCCGGCAACAGCGTCTTCCAGGTGGGCGACTTCTCCGACGAGACGGGCGGCACCACCGGCAGCCAGAACGCCCAGCGCCTCGTGCTCAAGCTGCTCCGCCCCACCCAGCTCCGCCAGCCCGCCCCCGGCGCCAACCCCGCCGCCTGGTACCTCGAGATGCGCAACATCTACCGCCTGCCGGGGCGCGGCCTCAACCCCGCCGACTTCACCCTCGAACTCTTTTACGAGCCTCCCGGCCAGACGGGCCGCAAGACCCTCCCCGGCGTGGGCGGCCAGCAGCAGTTGCTGAGCCTGCTCGGCCTCGACCGCCTCAACCAGGACGGCGCCCCCACGCCCGACTTCCAGTTCGACTTCATCCGGAACTTCACCATCAAGCCCGGCGACGGCCTCCTCATCTTCCCCTACCTCGAACCCTTCGCCGACCGCATCGACGCCCTCATCCCCGAGGGCGACACCGAGACCGAGCAAACACTCGTCTTCGATCGGCTCTACCGCGAGAAGAAGGACAACGCCCGCCTCGACACGCAGCACGACGTCTACCGCGTCCGGGGCTCCTATCGCGGCTCGGTGCAGGACTTCTACGACTTGCGCGCCTTCGCCGGCATCATCGAGGGGTCGGTGCGGGTGACCTCAGGCGGCACGCCCCTCCAGGAGAACACCGATTACACGGTCGATTACATCGGCGGCACGGTGCAGATCATCAACCCCGCCTTCCTCACCTCCGGGCGCGAAATCAACATCACCTACGAGCAAAACAGTTTCTTCAACTTGCAGAAGAAGACCCTCGTGGGCGCCCGCGCCGACTATGACTTCGGCGAGGAGCTGGTGCTCGGCGCCACCGTCATGCGCCTCAACGAGAAAAGCCCGGTGGACAAGTTCCGCATCGGCGAGGAGCCTATCTCGAACACCATCTGGGGCGTAGACGGCAACCTGAACCTGGAGCCGCGCTGGCTCACACGCGCCATCGACTTCCTGCCCTTCATCCAGACCAAAGAGCCCAGCGCCATCAAGATCACCGGTGAGTTTGCCGAGCTGCGCCCCGGCCACAGCGAAACCGTAGCCTTTGAGCGTGCCCGCCGCGAGCTGCGCGACAAGGACCTCGACTTCCGCGCCGACGAACTCGACGGCATCTCCTACATCGACGACTTCGAGGGTTTCGAGACGACGTTCTCCCTCCGTCAGCCCGGCGCATGGCGCCTCGCCTCCGCGCCAGACTCGCTCCGGCCCGCCCTCGTCGACCTGCCCGGCAGCTTCGACGACTCGCTCCGCACCACCTGGCGCGGCAGCTTCGCCTGGTACCAGCTCAACAACAACGTCTTGCAGTCGATGAACGGCGTGCCCGTCTTCAACGTCGGCGCCGTCAGCACGGTCGATGTCAACGACGTCTTCCCCGACCGCGAGACGCAGGGCGGCGTGGACGACATCTTGCAGACGATGGACCTCTACTTCAACCCATACGAGCGCGGCCCCTACAACTTCACCACCGACCTTCGGGACTTCTTGAGCAACCCGCAGCAGACGTGGGGCGGCTTCATGCAGCGGCTCCCGGAGGGCTACACCGACTTCACGACGAAGAACACCGAGTTCGTCGAGTTTATCTTCAAGCCCTTCCCCGAGAACCAGGCCGGCGACGCCGGGCGCGGCGCGAAGCTCTACGTCGATTTGGGGTCGATCTCGGAGGACGTCATCCCCAACGACAAGCTCAACAACGAAGACGGCCTCTCGACCTCACTCAGCGGCTCGCCCGACATCGACGTCTGGAGCCGCCTGCCGCGCAGCACCATCGACCAGGCCGTCACGATTGACGACCAGACCGGCATGACGGAGGACCTCGGCCTCGACGGCCTCGCCTCCTTCACCGACACGCCCTACGACCAGATCGGGGCGACCGAGCGCATCGTCTTCGCCCGGTTCCTGGCTGCCCTCGAAGCGGCCGCCCCCGCCGCCGGCGACCCTCTCTCCCAGCGGTACCAGGCTGAGCTCGCCCGCACGCGCCTCGACCCCTCGGCCGACGACTACCACAACTTCGAGAATACCCGCTACTTCGACGACGAGACGCTTTTTCCCGGCCGGGCAACGGTGCAGCAGCGTTTCTCGCGGTACTTCGCCGGGACGGAGCTGAACTCGTTCGAGGGGCAGAACGAACTGGCTCCCGGCGACCGCTACGCCGTCAGGCGCGGCAACTCGCGCTACCCGGACTCGGAAGACCTCAACATCAACTCGAACGTCGATACCGACAACAGCTATTTCCAGTACGAGCTGCCCCTCAGCAAAGCCGTCCTCGACTCGCTCGCCAACCCCAACCTCGTCGATGACTTCGTGGTGGACAAGATCGACGAGGACGGCGACGGCGACGGCTGGTACAAGATCCGCATCCCCGTGCGCAACTTCACGCGCAAGGCCGGCACCATCCAGGACTTCTCTACGATTGAGTCCATGCGGATCTGGACGACGGGCCACACGGTGCCGGTAACGATGCGGTTTGCCTCGCTCGAACTGGTGGGCAGCCAGTGGAAGAAGTCGGATCAGGTGGCTCTGGAGACCGACGGCACGGGCGGCCCCTCAAACGAGTTCGGCGCGCGGCCCATCCAGCTCATCGAGCCGGACACGCGCCTGAGCATCTCCAGCATCAACAACGAGGAGAGCAGCGTCTACCTCTCGCCCAACGGCGCCGTCGTCAGCCAGATCCGCGCCACCACGGGCCGGACGTTGCGCGGGCGCGAGCAGGCGATGGTGATGCGCGTGGAGAACTTGGAGCCGGGCCAGCAGCGCGCCATCTTCAAAACCTACCAGGGCCTCGACCTGCTGCGCTACCGCAACCTCCGCATGTTCGTCCACATGCACGCCAAAGAGGGCACCTTCCTGGCCTCCCTGCCGCCGGAAGAGGCGCGCGACAAGGTCCGCTTCTTCGTCCGCCTGGGCGCCAACGAGACGAACGACTATTACGAGTACGAGCTGCCCCTGACGCCCACGCCCATTCCCGAAGGCGATGTGGACAAGCTGTGGCGCACCAACCAGCCCAACCCAAACGGCGGCGGCCTGATCGACCTCAACGCGGTCAACCTCGTCCTCGACGCCCTCAACCAGCTCAAGACCGAACGCGACCGGCAGCTCTTCCGCCCGGACAGCATCTACTGGAGTGACGAGAACGGCGTGGCCCTGAACCCAACCCTGGAGGCGTTCGCGCCCCCCGGCACCCGCCTCGCCATCCGGGGCAACCCCTCCCTCGGGCGCATCAACACGATTGTCTTCGGCGTGCGCAACCCCGCTGACCCGAGCCAGCGTGGGATCGAGCACATCGTCGAGGACGTGGAGCTGTGGCTGAACGAGTTGCGCGTGGCCGGCTACGACGAGGAAAACGGCTGGTCCGCCCTGATGAACGCCGACGTGAAGCTGGCCGACCTGGGTAGGTTGAAGGCTAACTTCCAGCGGCGGACGGACGGCTTCGGCTCGCTCTCCTCCACCCTCGGCGACCGCGACCAGACCAACAGCCTCGACTGGAGCGTCATCTCCGACGTCAACCTCAACAAATTCCTGCCCGAGCGCTACGGCTGGACCGTCCCCGTCTCGGTGCAGGTGCAGTCGAACTCGGCCACGCCGCGCTTTGCGCCCAACCGGGGCGACGTGCGCCTCGAAGCCCTTCTCAACCAGATCGAAGAGCGGGACGACCTGACGCCGGAAGAAATGGACGAGGCCCGGCGCGAGTTGATCGAAGAATCCCAAACGCACAGTTACAAGCGGTCCTTCTCCACCCGGCTAAGCAAGCAGAACTCGCGCTCGAAGTGGCTGAAATACACGCTCGACGGTCTCTCGCTCGCCTATGCCTTTACCGACAACGAGGCGCGCAGCCCGCAGCAGGAATTGCGCAATACGTGGGACTGGACATCGACAGCCTCGTACCGTGTCTCGACGGGCCGCCCGCGCACCGTGCGCCCCTTCTGGTTCCTCGACGACCTCCCCCTCATCGGCACCCTGGGCGATCTGCGCTTCAACTACCTGCCCCAGTCGGTGGCCACCTCGGGCACGCTCTCGCGCAACTTCGCCGAGACGAAGGACCGCCCCCCTGTCACGCAGACGGCCCAGCTCGACGAGAACTTCATCCAGCCGCCCGCCGACGTGCTCTTCCCCGTGCGCGATCAGCAGTCGTTCTCGCACCGCCGCAACTTCAGCCTGCAATACAACCCGTTCCAGTTCCTCAACCTAAGCTTTGACACCAATACGGGCCAGAGCCTCAGCGCCCTCGGCGTCGATACGCTCTTCACTTTCGTCAGCTACGACTCCACCTCGGGCACCTTCAACCGCTTCCAGAACTACGACCTGGGGCGGGCCATCGCCGAGGGCATCGTAGCCGACAGCAGCGGCTTCGGCCTGACCGACTTCGAGGTGACGCGCCTGGGCGTGCGGTCAAGCGGCGCCGTCTTCGACGATGTCTTCAAGGGCAAGGAGGGGTTGCGCACCGATAACCACCGCCAGGGCTTCAACGCGACCTTCCGCCCCAACTTCACCAAGAGCAAGTGGCTCGACTGGGTCAGCCTTCAGGATTTCGTCTACGCCACTACCTTCGACTGGCGCAACGGCTCGGTGGGGCGCAACGAGGGCGCCACGGTGAGCACACGCGTGGACCTGCGCAGCGGCCTCACGCTCCGCCCGCAGGATCTGTGGCGCAAGTTCGGCTTCTACCGGACGCTGGAGGAGCAGCAGAAGCAGGCCGAGCAGGAGGCCCAGGAGCGCCGCCGCACCCGCGAGCAGGAGCGCCAGCGCCGGAAGGAGGAGAAAGCGCGGCTGAAAGAGCTTGAAGAGGCCGGCGAAGCCCCCCCCGAAGAGGAGGAGGCGTTGGAGGCCGCCCCGCCGGAGGAAATGCCGCCAGTCCCTGAGCAGCCGTTCCCCGCCGAGGCGTTCCCGGTGGACTCCCTCGGCATGCCGTTGGACTCCCTCGGCATGCCGGTCGATTCGCTGGGTATGCCGGCGGATTCGCTGGGGGCGGCGGAAGAGGAGAAGGCCG
>JAHEMB010000273.1 GCA_024643915.1 Rhodothermaceae bacterium
GCGACTGCACCATCACCTCCTGCCCGCTCTGCGTCTTGGGGAAAGCGATGACCTCGCGGAGGGACGCGGCCCCCGTCAGCAGCATCACGATGCGGTCCAGGCCGAAGGCGATGCCGCCGTGGGGCGGGGCGCCGTAACGGAAGGCATCGAGCAAAAAGCCGAAGCGCTGCTGCGCCTCCTCGGCATCGATGCCGAGCGCCTCGAACATGCGATGCTGCACGGCGCGGTCGTGGATACGGATGGAGCCGCCGCCTAATTCCGTCCCATTGAGGACAAGGTCGTAGGCCCGCGCGCGCACCTTGCCGGGGTCGCTCGCCAGCATTTCCAGGTCCTCGGCGTGGGGCGAGGTGAAGGGGTGGTGCATGGCGAAGAAGCGCTGTGCCTCTTGGTCCCATTCGAGGAGCGGGAAGTCCGTCACCCAGAGGAAATTCCACGGGCCCTCGGCGCCTTCAGGGAGGAGGCCCTGCTCGGCGGCCATGTGGAGGCGGAGGGCGCCGGCCTGCTCGTAAACGCGCGGCGCGTGCCCGGCCAGCACCAGGACGAGGTCGCCTGCCCCCGCGCCTGCCTCGGCCAGCGCACGCTCGACGTATTCCGTCGGCAGCACGTGCTCCTTGACGGACGAGTACATCTCCGTGCCGTCGGAGGGGAGCTTGAAATAGATGAGGCCGCCCGCGCCGATCTTTTTGCGCACCACGTCCTTGTCGAGCCGGTCCATGTAGCCGCGCCCCTGGTCGCCCATGCCGGGGATGACGAGGGCGACGACCTTGCCGCCGCCTTCGAGGATGCGGTCGAAAACGCCGAAGCCGGAGCCGCGCATCACGTCGCTCAGGTCCTGGATCTCCAGGCCGAAGCGGAGGTCGGGCTTGTCGGAGCCGTAGCGGCGGAGGGCCTCGTCGTAGGTGAGGCGGGGGAAGGGGATCGGCAGTTCCTCGCCTTTCACGTCGCGCCAGATTGCCGCCATCAGCCCCTCGAACGTCTCGTAGACGACCTCCTCGGTAGCGAAGGTCATCTCCACGTCGATCTGGGTGAACTCGGGCTGGCGGTCGGCGCGGAGGTCCTCGTCGCGGAAGCACTTGACGATCTGGAAGTAGCGGTCGAGGCCGGCTACCATCAGGATCTGCTTGTACGTCTGCGGGCTCTGGGGGAGCGCGTAGAACTTGCCCGCGTGGAGGCGGCTGGGCACGAGGAAGTCGCGCGCGCCCTCCGGCGTCGATTTCATCAGCACAGGCGTCTCCACCTCCACAAAGTCGTGCCGGTCGAAGTAGCGGCGTGTGGCCTGGTACACCTGGTGGCGTAGCAGGAGCTTCTCTTGCACCTCGGGCCGGCGCATGTCCAGGTAGCGATACTTCAGGCGCAGGTCCTCGTTGGCGAGGGTGCGCTTCTCCTCGTGGGCCGAGATGGGGAAGGGGATGGCCTCGGACGTGTTGAGGATGATGAGGTCGTCCACATACACTTCCACCTTCCCCGTCGGCAGCTTCGGGTTGACCTGGTCCGCATCGCGCTCGCGCACCGCGCCTCGCACCGAGACGACGTACTCGTTCCGCAGGTTATCGGCCAGCGCGTGCGCCTCGGCGCCTACGTGCGGCTCGAAGACGATTTGCGTCAGCCCGTAGCGGTCGCGCAGGTCGATGAAGATGACGCCGCCGAGGTCGCGCCGCGTGTCCACCCAGCCTTTCAGTACCACCTCCTCGCCGATGTGCTCGCGGCGCAGCCGCCCGCAGGTGTAGGTGCGCGGGCCGTGGGTATCTATGCTAACCAGCTCTTCTTTCATTCTTTTGGTTCGTAGTCCGTAGTCCATGGTCCGTTGTTTTCCTGAGCAGCAACGTCTCTACTGAGATCCACAACGAACAACAGCGAGCGAAGCAATCGTACAACGAACCACAGACAAGAAAATCTCTTGGGGGAAAATTCTATTCAGAAGGGGCGGCGTTTGTCCTATCTTTCCATGAATTTTGCCCACAAATTGAAACACCATCTATCCCGCCGGCAGCGTGCCGCACCTCGCTCACGGTGAGAAGCCGGGCTGCGAACGGTGTTTAGGGCAGAAAGCGAAGAGGCGGTCGTACCGGAACAAGATTTGAAGCCCCCCCCGTAAACTTCGTTTGTCGGGCCGCTTACGGAAAGCGCTTCCTTTCCCTTCTCCGCCTCAACGCTTCCTTTTCAACGCAATAAACCCCCTCTACGACATGGCAAAAGATCCTGGATCTGAATTTTCAAGTGAAGAGGCAGCCGAGTTCGCGCATGGGGGAGGCCCCCCCGCGGCCCACGCGGCGGCGGTGGCCTCCGGGCACGAGTGGTTCGGCCACCCGCGCGGGCTCTCTACGCTCTTCTTCACGGAGATGTGGGAGCGCTTTTCGTATTACGGCATGCGCGCCCTCCTCGTGCTCTTCATGACCGCCCCGCTCACCGTCGATAATCCCGGCTTCGGGTTTGCAGACGGGCAGGCGACGGCCATCTACGGGCTCTACACCTTCTTTGTGTACGTACTATCGCTACCCGGTGGCTGGGTGGCCGATAACCTCTGGGGCGGCAAGAAAGCCGTCTTCGTGGGCGGCGTCATCATCGCGTCGGGCCACTTCACCATGGCGGCCCCGCTCATCGGCCTCCCCGAGATGCCGACGTTTTTCCTCGGTCTTATCCTCGTCGTGATCGGCACGGGCCTGCTGAAGCCGAACGTCTCGGCCATCGTCGGCGACCTCTATCCCGAGGGCGGCGCCCGCCGCGACGCCGGGTTCTCGATCTTCTACATGGGAATCAACATCGGCGCCATTCTCGGCCCGCTCCTCTGCGGCATCGTGGGCGAGGGCTATAACTGGCACTGGGGCTTCTCCCTCGCGGGCATCGGGATGTTCTTCGGCCTCATTCAGTACAAGGTGGGCGAGAAGTATTTGAACGACGCCGGCCGACTCCAAACCGATGCGGCCCCGGCGGCCGTCCGCGCCACCGAGCGGAAGTTCTACGGCATCGCAGCCGTCTTTGCGGCCGTCGTGGGCGTGTTCGGCTACCTCCTCGCCACCGGCTCGCTCGGGATCACGCTGGAGCAGCTCGCCGGCAGCCTCGGCGTGGTCGTCGTGCTGATCACGTTCGCCTACTTTGCCTACATCATCTTAGCGGGCGGTCATAGCACCGTCGAAAAGAAGCGGCTGGGCGTGATCCTGTGGCTGTTCATCCTTGCGGCCCTCTTCTGGAGCGGATTCGAGCAGGCGGGCTCCTCGCTCAACCTCGTCACGAGGGATCTGGTGGATCGCGAGATGTTCGGGACCATCGTCCCGGCCTCGACGCTCCAACTCATCAACCCGCTCTTCATCGTCATCTTCGCGCCGCTTTTCGGGGCGTTGTGGGTGTGGCTGGCGCAGCGGAACGCGAATCCGAGCATCCCGGTCAAATTCGCCCTCGGGCTGTTTGGGCTCGCGGCGGGCTTCTTCGTGATCTCGTGGGGCACGGCCACCGACGCCGCCGCCGTGGCCGAGGGGTCGGTGCCGGTGGGCTGGCTCATCGTGACGTACTTCCTCCACACGTGCGGCGAGCTCTGCCTGAGCCCGGTCGGCCTCTCGTCGATGACGAAGCTGGCGCCGCGCAGCCGGGTTAGCCAAATGATGGGCATCTGGTTCGTGGCCGCCGCGCTCGGCAACTTGTTCGCGGGCCTCATGGCCGGGCAGATCGAGGACCTGCCGGCGAGCGAGCTGTTCTGGTTCGTGGCGATGCTCGTCGGCGGAGGCGGCGTGATCGCCCTCCTGGTGAGTCCGTTCGTCAAGAAGCTCATCGGCGGCATCGAGTAGTTTCGGACGAAGTTCATCCTCTCCACGGCGCGGCTTCCTATCTTGGAGGCCGCGCCGTTTTTAGTGCGGAGCGCGAAACCGCCAGGTTACCGAAGGAAGTGCGAAATCGACCGAAGGGAGATTCACAGAAGGTAAATGCGGAATGAACGAGATGGAAAGATGGAACAGGTGAAGGTGCCGATCAGGCAGTTGCCCCACGGCGAGGGATTGGATCTGCCGCATTACGCGACGGAGCAGAGCGCGGGGATGGACCTGCGCGCGGCGGTGCCGGAGGACGAGCCGGTGACGCTCGATCCCGGCGCGCGCGCCCTCATTCCAACCGGCCTGCAAATCGCTCTGCCGACGGGGCACGAGGCGCAGGTTCGTCCGCGCAGCGGCCTCGCCGTACGGCACGGCCTCACTGTCCTCAACAGCCCTGGCACCATCGACGCGGACTACCGGGGCGAAGTCAAGGTCATTCTGATCAACCAGGGGCAGGAGCCTTTCACCATCGAACGCGGCGAGCGCATCGCCCAACTCGTGGTGGCGCGTCACGAGCGCGTGGCGTGGCTCCCCCAGGAAGCCCTCGCCGAAACGGAGCGCGGCGCCGGCGGCTTCGGCTCCACCGGAAAGTAGGTTTCCGGTTTGCGGTTCTCGGTTTCCGGTTGGGGCCGAAGAAACCGCAAACGGCAAACCTCGAACTGTAAACCAACGAAAGAATGCTCTTAGAAAACAAGACAGCGTTAATAACGGGCGGTTCGCGCGGGATCGGGCGGGCACTCTGCGACGTGTTTGCCCGCGAGGGCGCCGACGTGGCCTTCTGCTACGCCTCGAACGAGGAAGCGGCCCAGGAAACCGTGCAACTCATCGAGGGGCATGGGCGGCGGGCCGTGGCTGTGCAGGCAGACGTGGGCGACCGCGACGCCTCCTTGCGGATGGTCGAGGCGGTGACGGGCGAACTGGGGCGGATCGACATTGCCGTGCTCAACGCGGGCATCAACCGGGGCTCGCTCTTTCTCCGCATGCCCGACCGGGACTGGGACGATATTATGCGCGTCAACGTCGGCGGCCTCTACAACGTCGGCAAGCCTGTCTTTCAGCAGATGATGCGGCAGCGCGGCGGCGTTTTTCTGTCCATCTCGTCTATCAGCGCCATCCGCACCGCCCCGGCGGGGGTGCCCTACGCCGTGTCGAAAGCGGCGGCCATCGGCTTCATCAAGTCTATCGCGCGTGAGGGCGGGCGGCTGGGCATCCGCGCCAACGCCATCGCCGTGGGCGTCGTCGAGACCGATCTGGCGCACACCATCCCCGAGCATTTCCTTCAGCTTTACCAGGACTGGTGCGCGATGGGCCGCCTCGGCGCGGCCGACGAGACCGCCGAGCTGGCCGCCTTCCTCGTCTCCGACCGCAACTCGTATATGACGGGCGAGGTGGTGGTGCAGGACGGCGGGGTGGTGGTGTGAGCGTGCGCTGATAAATCTCACCAGAGCTCTAAATGACTGTTGCCACCCATATCTTGCCGAACACCATGCCGTCGTTGACCCACCTGGGCCTTCATCGAGGTTAGCGGCGGCGGTATCGAACGATTTCGCGTCTTGGTTACGGAGCCTGCACGGCCCACCTGACAATCACCTCATCTAACGTCTTCCCCCTTTCTTCGACGCGTTCCCCTGCGCCGCCGGGCTGTCCCCTGTGCGCCGCACCTGGTCGCAGATGATATTCTTCTAACCCAAGTTGCGACCTAAGTCTCTTTGCATGCATGAGGACGATGGACGAGGGACGAGGGGGGGGCTGCTTCTTTTCGTCCACCGTCTCTTCTCCATCGTCCAAAGCCTTTACGCACCATAGGGCACAACTTGACTTAATTCTTCTATCATCTCGTCGGCCGTGCCGAAGCTCACGCCCGCTTCCGGTGGGGTCACCCCAAAGACGCCTCGTGACGGGGCCTCTCCTGGCAAGAAGAAATCGTGGCACTTCTGCGGGCCCAGCAGCGGCGCGACGGCTTCTTCCTCAATCCCCTGGGCATCCCCAACAAGGAGGATGATTGACTCATCGCCACCACGCCGGCCCTGAACG
>JAHEMB010000274.1 GCA_024643915.1 Rhodothermaceae bacterium
CTACTCGCCGTCAGCTACCACGCCCTCCGCGCCGCCGCCGCCGACCCCGTCGAGGCGCTGCGGTACGAATAGGAGTGGTAGAAAGGGGGAAAGGGGGAAATAATAATGTCTCCCACTCGCCTTTTCTCCATTTCCTCCCCTCATCCAACCCCCGGCCCGTCGTCGGGGGATTTTTTTGTGCCCCCGTAACTCTGAGAGCACTACATCAGTATGTTTAGATGATCTACATATGGCGCTTCTATACACCCCGCCTCCTGCCTCATGAATCTGTCCAAACCCATGACGGCGGCCTCGATCAATGCCGTCATCCTCGCCCTCCTCGACCGCGGCGACAGCTACGGCTACGAGATCATCAAGAACGTGCGCGCACTCTCGGGCGGCGCCATCGACTGGCCGGCCGGCTCGCTCTACCCAGTGCTGCACCGGATGCGGACCGACGGGCTGGTGGAATCCTACTGGCAACAGCCGGAGGGCGAACGCCGCCGCCGCTATTATAGCATCACAGCGAAGGGCCGCAAGGCGCTGGGGGAGGAGAAGGCGCAGTGGATGACCGTGCACAACCTCTTGATGCAGCTCTGGGGGCCGGATCCGGCCTTCGGCCTCTAATGACTGATGGCGCGGACTAGCGGAAAGATGTTCGATCTAGAGAAAGCCCTGACCACGTGGCGGCGCTTCCTCGCCTCCGGGCGTGGCCTCGATAGCGACGACCTCGACGAGCTGGAGGCCCACCTCCGCGACGAGATCGACGCCCTGCTACGCGAGGGGCTGCCGCCGGAGCGGGCCTTTCGCCGGGCGCTGGCGCAGATGGGCGATTACGCCACGATTGAGGCAGCCTACGAAACCCTCCACTGGAGAAAACTGCGGCACGAGCGCCGCCTGACCGACGAACTATCCCACCGAATGGCCATGCTGAAGAACTACCTCGTCGTCGCCTGGCGGCAGCTTGCCCGCCGCAAAGTGTTTACGTTCATCAACCTGTGTGGCCTCGTGGTGGGCATGGCGGCGTGCCTGCTGATCCTGCTCTTTATTCTCAACGAGTTGCGCTTCGACGCCTTCCACACCCACGCCGACCGCCTCTACCGCGTCAACGAGGTGCAGACGTATCCCGGCATGGTGCCCCAGCACGTGGCCCTATCGATGTTCAACATGGGGCCGGCCCTCGTCGAGGATTTCGCCGACGTGGAGGCCACCGCGCGCTTCGCCGGGGGGCCGGCGCTCCTCAAGCGAGGCGATGCGTCTTTCCTGCTCGACCGCGGCGTCTTTACCGAACCGGCGTTCTTCACCCTCTTCGATTTCGCGCTCTTGCAGGGCGACCCTGCCACGGCCCTGACCGAGCCGAACAGCGTCGTGCTGACGGCCTCCATCGCACAGAAAATGTACGGGGAGGGCAACCCGCTCGGACAAATCGTGACGGATACGCAGGAGCGGACCTACACCGTCACGGGCATCCTCGAAGATGTGCCGGCGAACTCGCACTTGCAGTTCGAGGCGCTTTATTCGCTCGACACGATGGAGCTGCAGGACTGGATGTTGGGGTGGGACAGCAACTGGGTGGTCACCTACGCCCTCCTGCGCGAGGGTGCCCGCATGGAAACGGCGGCGGCGGGTTTTGAGGACTGGCTGGACAGCAAGAAGGAGGGCCTGAGCGAGTTCTACGACGTCTATCTCCAGCCTTTCCGCGACGTGCACCTCGGCTCCACCCACGTCACGCACGATTACCGCAACTTCCAGAAGTTCGACCGCAAGTACGTCGTCATCTTCGGCGTGCTCGCGTTTTTCATCCTCGCCATCGCGGGGCTGAACTTCACCAACATCTCCACGGCGCTCTCGGCGGCGCGGGCGCGTGAGGTGGGCGTGCGAAAGGCGGTGGGTGCGCGGCGCAGCCAGCTCACGGGGCAGTTCGTGGGCGAGTCCGTTTTGCAGAGCCTGGGCGCCCTCGCGGTGGCCCTCGGCGGGGCGGCAATGCTGCTCGGGCCGGTGAATCAACTGGCCGGACGGGAGATGACGCTGACCACGCTTTTTGAACCGGCCCTCCTGGCCGCCCTCCTCGGCGGGACGTTGCTGCTGGGGCTGCTGGCAGGGCTGTACCCGGCGCTCGTGCTCTCGTCGGTGGATCCCGCGCGCATCATCAAGCACCAGGGCGCCCTCACGAGCGGGCGGGGGCGGAGTCGGTTGCGCAGCGGCCTCGTCGTGGCGCAGTTTACGATTGCCATCGCCTTCGTGGTCGGCACGCTCGTGGCGGTGCAGCAGTTGCGGTTCTTGCAGGAGCGCGACGTAGGGTTTGCGCGCGAGCAGATCGTGATGATTCCCCTCACGGAGGAAGCCAACGCCTCGTACGACGCCCTCGTCGAGGCCCTCACGGCCAGCCCCCACGTGCTCGACGCGACGGCTTCGATGCAGCGCATGGGCAACAACTTCCATCAGATGGGCCTGCGTGCAGAAACCGAGGACGGTGAGATGCAGCGCCTCTCGCCCTCGCACCTGCCCATCAAAATCAATTACCTCGATTTCTACGATATCGAACTCGTCGAAGGACGGGGCTTTTCGAAAGAGATCGCCACGGATGCGGGCGAGGCGTTCGTGGTGAACGAGGCGTTCGTGGCGGACATGGGGTGGGCGGAAGCCGTTGGAAAACGCATCAACTTCCAGGGCCGCGAAGGCCCCGTCATCGGCGTGGCGAAGAACTTCAACTTCAACTCGCTCCATCACGTGGTGGCGCCCCTCGCCATCAGTGTGCAAGATTGGGGCTTCGACGAGGTGTCGGTGCGGATCGAGGCGGGCGAGGCGGCTGAGGCTCTAGCGGACATCGAGAAAGCGTGGGCGCAGTTCATCACGGACCGGCCCTTCTCCTACGAGTTTCTGGACCAGCACTTCGCGGCGCTCTACGCGACGGAGCAGCAGATGAGCCGGGTGGTGGGCCTGATCGCGGGGCTGGCCCTCTTCATCGCCTGCCTGGGGTTGTTTGGGCTGGCTTCCCTGGCCGTCGTCAGCCGGACCAAAGAGATCGGCATCCGCAAGGCGCTGGGTGCCTCGTCGTCCAGCATCGTGTGGCTGCTCTCGACCGGCTTTGCGCGCCATGTGCTCATCGCTTTCGTCCTGGCCGCGCCGCTCGCTTACCTCGTCCTCCAACGCTGGCTCGACGACTTCGCCTACCGCATCGACCTCGGCCTCGCGCCCTTCGTGCTGGCCGGTGTCCTGGCGCTCCTCGTGGCGCTCGCCACCGTCGGCTACCATGCCTTACGCGCCGCCGCCGCCGACCCGGTGCAGGCACTACGGTACGAGTAGAGGAGGGCATGAATCGAAGAGACGACGAAACGAAGAGGGAAATAGAAGAAAGCCGCCGCCCCCTCCTCGTTTCTTCGATCCCTCGCCTCTTCGATTCTTTTAACTCGTAACCTATGTTGACTTTCAACGTAGCCCGGTGATATCTTCTGAGGCCGCTTTTCCCTGAAAGCCTCTCCTTCGCCGGTCATGATTCCTCGCGCGCTCGCCTCGGCCACGCTCAAGCCTATCGTCCTCTCCCTCCTCGCCGAGGGGGAGAGCTACGGCTACGAGATCATCCAACGCATTCTCGATCTGTCGGATGGGCAGATGCAGTGGACGACGGGGACGCTCTACCCGTTTCTGCACAGCCTGGAGAATGAGGGGCTGGTGGAGGCGTACTGGCAGGCGGTGGAGAACGCGCCGCGCCGCAAGTACTACCGGCTGACCCTCTCGGGCCGGCACGCCCTGCTCCAGGAGAAGCAGCAGTGGATCAACGTCAACCGGATCCTGATGAAGCTCTGGGGGCCGTCGCCCGAGCTGGCCTGGACGTGACGCCATGACGCCGCCTGCCTTCAACCTCGAAGCCGCGCTTGCGGCCTGGCGGCAGACGCTCCGCCACCGCCGCGCCATCCTCGACGAAGACCTCGCCGAGCTCGAGCAGCACGTCCGCGACCAGGTCGTGAGCCTGACCAAGCGCGGCTGGGCCGAGGAGGACGCCTTCCGGGAGGCGCTGCGGCAGATGGGCGACCTGGGGCAGACCGAGGCGGCCTACCGCGAGGTGTACTGGGGCAAGATCAAACGCAAACGGAGGTTGCTGCGCCACATCGCAGCGGAGCTGGCTATGCTGAAGAACTACCTGAAGACGACGCTGCGCACCCTCGGCAAGCAGCCGGGCTACACCGGCATCAACATCCTCGGCCTCGCCATCGGGATGGCGTGCTGCCTGCTGATTTTACTGTACGTACAGGACGAACTCTCGTACGACCGCTTCCACGAGAACGCCGACCGGATCTACCGACTGCGCGTGGAGCGTTTCGCGAGTGGGGGCGAGACGGAGTTGTCCGCCGCCGCCTCTGCGCCGATGGCCGAAGCCGCCCTCAAGGACTACCCGGCTTTCGCATCGGCCACGCGCCTGAGCCAGCGCACCTACCTCTTCGAGCAGGAGGACCGCCGTTTCTACGAGAGCCGCTTCTTCTGGGCGGACTCCGGCTTCTTCCAGGTCTTCTCCTTCCCCCTCCTGCAGGGCAACCCACGGACGGCCCTCGCTGCGCCTTTCTCCCTCGTCCTCACCGAATCGACCGCGCAGAAATACTTCGGGACGACCGACGTGCTGGGCGAGACGCTGGAGGTGGAGGACCGCATGATGAACATCACCGGCGTCATGGCCGACGCGCCCTCGAACTCGCATGTCCACTTCGACGCGCTGGGCTCGTTTACCACGCTGGAGGCGGAGTTCGGGAGCACGTGGGAATGGGGCTGGTGGAACCTGAGCTTCCACACGTACCTGCGGCTGGCCCCCAACGCCTCGGTGGAGGAGGCCGGGGCGCGGCTGCGTGAGATGCCCGCCCGCTACATCGGCGACCAGGAGGAGGTGAGCGGCTACCGGCAGTTCCTCTACCTCCAACCCCTGGTGGACATCCACCTGCATTCGCGCTACGAGGAGGAGCTGGAGGCGAACAGCAACGTGGCGTACGTTTACATCTTCTCGGCCATTGCGCTTTTCATTCTGCTCATCGCCTGCATCAACTTCATGAACCTGAGCACGGCGCGGTCGGCGCAACGGGCGCGCGAGGTGGGACTGCGCAAGGTGGTGGGCGCGGGCCGGGGGCAGCTCGTCGGGCAGTTTCTGGGCGAGTCCATTTTGCTGAGCCTGCTGGCCCTTGGGGCGGCAGGGCTGCTGATCTGGGCGGTGCTGCCGTCCTTCAACCAGCTTGCGGGCAAGGTGCTCACGGTGGGCGGCGTCGAGCAGTGGCCGTACTGGGTGGGCACGCTCGGCTTTGCGCTCGGCGTGGGGCTGCTGGCGGGCGTCTACCCCGCCTTCGTCCTCTCCGCCTTCCGCCCGCTTGATGTGTTCAAGGGGGAGGTGCGGTCCGGCAAGCGCGGTGCGTGGCTACGGAAGGGCCTCGTGGTGTTCCAGTTCGCCATCTCGGTGGTGCTCATCGTCGGCTCGCTCGTCGTTTACCGGCAGCTGCATTATATGCAGACGACGAGCCTGGGCTTCGAGAAGGAGCAGGTGGTGGTGCTCAACGCGCGCAACAATCAGCCCCTGCGCGACGGCTACCAGACCTTCAAGGACGAGCTTTCCCAGGTGCCGGGCGTCCTCAGCACAGCCTTCTCCTCGTCCGTGCCGGGGCGGGACCAGGGGCACAACGTCATCAGCCGCACCGCCGGCATGACAGACGACGGCCAGACCATGCCCATCCTCACCGTCGATCACGATTTCACCGAAACCTACGGCCTCGAACTCCTCGCCGGCCGCGACTTCTCGCGCGACTACTCGACCGACGACACGAGCGCCTTCCTCATCAACGAGTCCGCCCTGCGCGCGGTGGGCTGGCAG
>JAHEMB010000275.1 GCA_024643915.1 Rhodothermaceae bacterium
ACGCTCGATGTGGGCACCCTCCTCGTGCTGATGATGCTGCCGGCGCTCGTGGTCGGCACCGGCTTCCTGGGGATGCTCTTGGGGCGGGGGCGAAAAACGCTCATCCTGACAGACAACCGGGCGCGGCTCCTCTCGGGCAGCCTGGGCGCCCTCTTCGCCATCCTGGCCCTCTTCGCCGTGGCGCCCACCGGGGTCGTCTTCTTCCCCGAAACCGATCCCAACCAGATCCGCATCACGGTGGAGGCGCCCCTGGGCACCAACATCGAGGCGTCAAACCAGCTGGCGCTGGAGGCGCAGCAGCGGATCGACGCCCTCCTGCAGGAAAACCCCTCGGCGGAGCAGAACATGCAGAACGCCCAGGTCAACGTGGGCGTGGCCGGCGACGCCGGCTTTGGCGGGGGCGCGGCCAGCCCCGAGCGCAGCCGCCTCACGCTCAACCTCGTCGATTACGGGGTGCGCGAGGAGGCTTCGCCCCAGACGCTCGCCCGCATCCGCGAAGGTCTTGCGGGCATCCCCGGCACCTCCATCGAGATCGACAAGGACCAGAGCGGTCCGCCCACCGGCCCGCCCGTCAGCATCGAGATCTCCGGTCCGGAATTCAATCGCCTCGCGGCCATCGCGCGTGAGGTGAAGCAGGACCTGACGCGCGCCGCCGAGACGGGCCAAATCGCCGGGCTGGTGGACGTGCGCGACAACCTCAACATGGGCCGCCCCGAGCAGCGCATCGTCATCGACCGGGAGCGCGCTGCGCAGTTTGGCCTTTCGACGCGCCAGGTCGCCACCACCATCCGCACCGCCATGAACGGCACCGTCGCCACCACCTACCGCGACGGCGAAGAAGAGTACGACGTGACCGTGCGCCTGGCCGAGACGGACAGGGGGAGCCTGGAGAGCGTCCGCGACATCACCATCAAGCACGAAGGTCAGCAGATCCCCCTCGTCGCCGTGGCGGACTTCGAGACGGGCAGCGGCGTGGGCTCCATCACCCGGCTGGATCTGGAGCCGGTGGTGACGGTGGAGGGCGGCACGGCGGCGGGCTACACCGCCCAGGAGGTGCTGCCCCAGGTGCAGACCTTTCTGGCCGACTACCGGGAGAACCTGCCGGCGGGCTACACGATGTCCTACACGGGCGAGAGTGAGGACCAGCAGGAGAGCTTCGGCTTCCTTACCACCGCCCTGCTGCTGGGCGTGGCGCTCATCTTTATGATTCTCATCGCCCAATTCAATTCCGTGGCGCAGCCGTTCCTCATCATGGTGGCCCTCGGCCTGAGCCTGATCGGCGTCCTGTTGGGCCTCATCCTCACGCGCACGCCGTTCGGGCTGATGACCTTCATCGGGCTCATTTCGCTCGCCGGCATCGTGGTCAACAACAACATCGTCCTGGTGGACTACGCGATGCAACTCCGCGCGCGGGGTATGGAGAAACAGGAAGCCATCCTCGAAGCCGGGGCCACCCGCCTGCGGCCCGTGCTGCTGACCGCCCTTACCACCGTCATCGGCCTGATCCCCCTCACCTTCGGCATCAACATCGATTTCGTGGGGCTCCTCACCGACCTCTCCCCGAACTTCCAGATCGGCTCCGAAAACACGCAGTTCTGGGGGCCGATGGGCACCACCATCATCAGCGGCCTCACCTTCGCCACGTTCCTCACGCTCGTCATCGTGCCGGTGATGTACTCCATCTTCGATTCGCTCGGCGTGCAACTGGCCGCCGTCTTCGCCAAGAAAAGAAAGGTCTCAGCGATCGCTCCGGCGCAAGAGGCGGTCCCGACCTACGCGACGATTCCGAACGGCCAGGTCAAATACGAGGAAGAAGCGCGGTAGCGACATTTCATCATCCACAACCCATCCCCGGCTACCCATGCTTGATACCCCGTTGCTGGTTACTCTGTTGAGCGGCACCCCGAGCATCGTCGCCTTCCTTGTTGAAGGCCCTGTGACGGCCGCCGACGTGGAGCGCATCAGTGTGATGATTGAGTCGGCGCTCGCACGGAGTGAAACGGTAAACCTTTTTGCTGAGATCGAGGACCTGAAAGGCTTCACCCCCGAAGCCGTCTTGAAGGACCTGACCTATGGCCTGAAAAAGCTGAAGGACCTGTCGCGGTTCGGCAAGGTCGCCCTCGTCACCGATCAGGATTGGGTGCGAAGGGTGGTGGTGGCCGAGGCGAAGCTTTTCCCCGGCGTCGAAATCAAAACGTTTCCCTCCGGGGAAAAGAGACAGGCGCTGGCCTGGGTCAGAAGTTAGCCAACTCAACTTTTTCTCAAGATCATGTTGCATCACGAAATCGTTCCTTTGACGCCGCTGCAGCAGCTCGCCGGGCGGCACACCCAGCAATCCCTCGCCCAATCGGCGCAGTCGACGTTGCACACCGAAGTCGAGGTCGATCCGAGGATGGACGCGCGGGTGGGAGGGGCGCCGGACGCAACGCTCCTGCCGGTCAACCCCCATGTGCTGCATGCCGTGGCCCTGGCCCTCAAAGAGCATCCCTGGATGAACGCCCACCTCGTCGGCGAGGAGCTGGCCGTGTACCACGAGGTCAATGTCGGCGTGATGATGGGGCGCGAGGACGGCGTCATTGCGCCCGTCGTGCGCGACGCCGCGTCGAAGCCGGTCCGGGTACTGGCAGGGGTGCTGCACGACCTCATGGAGGAAGCACGCAACGGGCACTTCAAGCTCGAAGACATGCGCAGCGCCACCTTCGTCGTGGCCGACCTGAGCGCGTACGGCATCGATGCGTTCACGCCCATCCTGCCGCTCGGCAAAGTCGGCGCCCTCGGGGTCGGGCGCACACGCACCGTTTATCTGCCCACCGCCGACGGTCCGCGCACGGCCCACCTGATGACGCTCAGTCTGACCTTCGACCACCGCGCCACGGACGGCATCCGCGCGGCGCGTTTCCTGGCCGCCGTCGCCGAGAAGCTGGCCGCGCCGGCCCTGGTATAGGCCTGATGCTCGATCTGAACACATTCATCGACGAAACCCTGCTGCGCACGTCTTTTCTGGGCGGTACGGTGGAGCAATGGCTGCTCCTGCTGGGGGCCGTCGTGCTCACGACCCTCCTGCTGATCCTGCTGCGCCGGGTGATTGCCTGGCGGCTGACCGTCTATGCCGGGCGTCAGATGACCCCCACCGAGGAAGTCGTCTCCGACGTGCTGGCCAAGACGCGGGTGTACTTCCTGCTGGCCCTGGCCCTCTACGGCGGCGCCGTTTTCATGGGGTGGGACGAGCGCGGGATGAAGCTCATCGGCTGGCTGCTGACGCTTGCCGCCATCCTCCAGGCCGGGCGGTGGGGCAACAGCCTCCTCACCCTCTGGACCGAGCGGTATCGACGGCGCCATCTGGCCGACAATGCCTCCAGCGTGACGACCATGCAGGCGTTCAGCTTCCTCGGTCGCCTCGTGCTCTGGTCGGTCGTGTTGCTGCTGGCCTTGAGCAACCTTGGCGTCGATGTGACGGCGCTCATCGCGGGCGTCGGGGTGACGGGCATTGCGGTGGGCCTGGCCCTGCAAAACGTCCTCGGCGACCTTTTCGCATCCCTCTCCATCGTGCTCGACAAGCCCTTCGTCCTCGGCGACTTCCTGATCGTTGGGGAGCACATCGGCGAGGTGGAGCACATCGGGCTCAAATCCACCCGCGTGCGCAGCCTGGGCGGCGAGCAGATCATCTTCTCCAACGGCGATCTGCTGAGCAGCCGCATCCGCAACTACAAACGGATGATCGAGCGCCGCGTGCTCTTTTCCCTCGGCGTGACCTACCAGACGCCGCACGCGAACCTGGCGGCGATCCCCAGTATGCTCCGCGAGATCATCGAGGCGCAGGGTGCGACCCGGTTTGACCGGGCACACTTCAAGGGCTACGCGGATTCCTCGCTCACCTTCGAGGTCGTCTACTACGTCCTCAGCGCCGAGTACAACCGCTACATGGACATCCAGCAGGCGGTCAACCTGGCGATTTATGAGCGCTTCGAGCAAAAAGGGATCGACTTCGCCTACCCGACGCAAACCGTTTATCTTCAGCCTAGCGGTGGAAAAGGTGCTGCCACGAATGGACACCGGGAGCTAGAGGCGTTGCTAACATGATCCACATCGCGCTTCATTTTGCCGTGCCCGTGGTTGTCGCGCTCGCCGTCTACCGGAGCCGCTGGCGGCGTGCCGCCTTCGTCCTGATAGCGACGATGCTCGTCGATCTCGACCACCTGCTCGCCAACCCCTTTTACGATCCTGAGCGGTGCTCGATTGGCTTTCACCCGTTACATACGCTGCCGGCCATCGTGCTCTACGCCCTCCTGTTTGCGCTTCCTCTCGTGGTGGGTCGAAAGGCAGACGCGCCTGGTCTGCGGCCTGCTGCGTGGACGCTGCATCTGATCGGGTTGGGCCTGCTGATCCACATGGCGCTGGACTGGAGCGATTGCATCCGCTAGGACCGCAGAAAAAGCAGCGGCGCTCATAGTGGCTGAGGCGACAGCGAAAGGACGTTATCGAATACACCGTAAACGAAAAAGAAACCATGCAAATAAAGTATCGAATGCTGAGGCGGATCGTAGGGCTTGCGATGGTACTGGCGGTTGCCGTGGGCACTACACACCCGGCCTCGGCGCAACACTTCGAACGCCTCGGCAACGTGACCTACTTCGGCGCGGGGGGCAACGTTATCGACGTAGACGGCCTGAGCAGCCGCCTTGAAGCGCGGGGATACGGCGCCCTTTCGGAGGGGGGCCTGTGGGCCGGCACAGCCAACGCCACCTTCATCGGGCGGTTCGTGCTGGGCGCAGATGCCAGCAGGCTGCGCAAGGAAACGCGCTCGAACGCGGATTTCACCTCTTCCCTGAGCGGCACCTACGGCACGTTCAACCTCGGCTACGTGCTGGTCTCCAGCGGCACGCTACGGGTCTACCCATACGTGGGCGCCGGCTATGGCTCCTTCACGCTACAAATTACCGAGGACGACGAGAGCCTCTCGTTCGATCAGGTCCTCGACGACCCGCGCCAGGGTGCCTCGCTCAAGAATCGAGGCTGGCTCATTAATGCCGGGGCCGGGGCGGATTACCTCGTGGGGTTGCGCCGGGCAGAGGAGCGCGTCTCCGGCCTCGCCTTCGGCGTGCGGGGCGGCTATCTCTTCACCCCGAAGACGGAGAATTGGGAGATGATGAACGCAGTGGAGATAGCGGGCAACCCTGACTTGACGCCCTCCGGCCCATACTTCCGCGTCTACGTCGGCTTCGGCTATCTACTTCGATAACATGGCTCGAACTACGACTTCTGTATCCTCGCATTCCGCTTGCCTTCGCGGTGAGTCGTCGGCGGCAAAGGCCGACGTTGACGCCGCCGAGGTGGTGCGGGGCCTGTGTGTGGACGCGGGAGTCTTTCTTTCCAGACGACCAGCTTCACGGAGGCGTGCGCGTCCGAGCACTGCCTGGCTGATGCTTGTGCTACCCGGAGCAAAGGCGCACGAAGACGCCAGCCCTCCAAGCATGAGATCTTTTCTGCACACGCTGCTGATGCTGCTCATGCTGCTCATGCTGCTCTCGGCGACAGCCCAGGCAACCAGGGCGCAAGCTTCAGGCAGTCCTTTGCGCCCGAAGGTCGGCCTCGTCTTGAGCGGCGGCTCGGCCAAAGGCATCGCGCACGTCGGTGTGCTCAAGGTGCTCGAAGAGGAGCAGATCCCCCTCGACGTGATCACGGGGACCAGCATGGGCGCCATCGTCGGCGGGCTGTACGCGGCCGGGTACTCGGCGGCTGCGCTGGAAGAGATCGTGACTGGCCAGGACTGGAGCCGGCTCTTCAGCGACCAGGCGTTGCGCCGCACCCAGCGGCTGGAGC
>JAHEMB010000276.1 GCA_024643915.1 Rhodothermaceae bacterium
CCACGCGCTATGGCGACTTCCGCCTCGTGGCTTTCGAGGAGCGCCTTTCGGGCGAGGTGCACCTGGCCCTCGTCAAAGGCGCGTGGGGGGAGGACGAGCCGGTCCTCGTGCGCGTCCACTCGCAATGCGTTACCGGCGACATCTTCGGCTCGATGCGGTGCGACTGCGGCGACCAGCTTGCCCATGCGATGCAGCAGGTGGAGCGGGCGGGGCGGGGGGTCGTCCTCTACATGAAACAGGAGGGGCGCGGCATCGGCTTGCTCAACAAGCTGCGTGCCTACAAGCTGCAAGAGGACGGGATGGATACAGTGGAGGCCAATGAGGCGCTTGGCTTCCAGATGGACCACCGCGATTACGGCATCGGCTGCCAGATTCTCCGCGACCTCGGCCTGCGCAAGCTCCGCCTGATGACCAACAACCCCACCAAACGCGTCGGCCTGAAAGGCTACGGGCTGGAGATCGTCGAGCGTGTGCCCATCGAGATTCCGCCCAACGAGGTTAACGAGCGCTACCTGCTGACGAAGCGCGACCGGATGGGCCACCTCATCCTCGACAACCTCGATGAGCACGACGCCCAGGCGCTTCGCCGCGTGCTCTGAGGAGACCGACGGAGCCGCGGAGACCCAGCGTCGAGGAGCCAGGGAAACGACGAATCGACGCGGCTCTCCCTTGATCATCGTCCATTCGTCCACTCCTCTATGTCCTATCGGTTCAATGAAGGTGAAAGCGTAGAGGCGGCGGTGCGGCGGGTGGCGTGCGAGCAGCTCGCCCGTGCTATCGAGGAGTTGACGGACGGCGCGCTCGACCGGCACGAGACGATCCACCAGGTGCGCAAGCGGTGCAAGAAGCTGCGGGGACTGCTACGTCTCGTCCGCCCCGCTCTCGGCGAAATGTATGCCTTCGAGAACGCCCGCTTCCGCGATGCCGCCCGCGACCTCTCCGACGTCCGCGACGCCACTGCCCTCCTCGAAACCTACGACGCCCTGATGGCGCGCTTTGCGAGGCAGGTGGACCGCCGCGCCTTCGCGCCTATCCGCCGCACCCTGACGCTGCGCCGCCGCGACGTGGTGAACGGCGAGGTGGACGTGGACGAACGCCTGGCTCGGTTTCTAACCGAGATGCAGCAGGCGCGCACGCGGGCCTCAATGTGGGACGTCAGCGCCGAGGGCTTCGGGGCGGTGCGGGGCGGCCTGGAGAAAACCTACCGCCGGGGCCGCAACGGCATGGTCGCTGCCTACGAAGATCCGTCCGATGAGAACTTCCACGAGTGGCGCAAGCGGGTGAAGTATCACTGGTACCACACGCGTTTGCTCCAGCCCGTCTGGAAACCTGTCTTACAAAAACGCCGCGAGGCCCTCCGCCGTCTCTCCATCCTCCTCGGCGACGACCACGACCTCGCCGTATTCCGCGGGGCCGTCTTGGACGACCCCGACGCTTTCAGTAACATCCGCAGCCTGCAAGCTTTCTTCGGCTTGCTCGACCGCACCCGTACCGATCTTCAGGCCAAGGCGCATCCCCTGGGCCGACGTCTTTTCGCAGACAAACCCGGCGCTCTCGGCACTCGCTTTGAAAGCTACTGGCAGGCGTGGCAGGCCGAAGCGGCGGCCCGCCCCCTCCTCGCGGCGCCGCAGAGTCGAGCGAAAAGCGTTGAGGCGGGGGGAGGAGGGGGCGCGCTGCTTTCCTAACCCTCCTGGACTATAACCTGTCCGCGCGCGAAGGCTCCGCAAGCTGGCTCGGTGAAATTTTTCGGGAGGGGGAAAACGAAAAGTGGTTTTTGGCGTTAGATGTGCTATCTTAGCCGGGTACGCAACTCGTGCGTGAGCGATTGAAGCCTGCTTCGGCCCTTTCTTTTCTGAGTCCGCGCCTGCCTGCCTGACGGTCTCCCCGGCATTCGACTGATTCGCTATTGCAGCGCGCGCCAACACCACTAAGGGGCCTCCTCCGCCGTACCCAAGCCCTCCCTTTTGTACTCGTCCGCCAGCCAGCGCACCCGGCGTAACCCCATCCCGGCGCAGCCATAAGCAGCTTCAAACCGCTGCCTGCCCGGCTCTCTTCGGCCTCGTGGTTCCTTCACTCCGCCCTGGCCTTACGATCCTAAACAACACACAACGTCAAGCCGTCACCGGCTCATCCATTTCCTGGTATTATGAAAATTGCCGATCTGAAAGAAAAGAAACTTGCCGATCTGAAAGACATCGCCCGCGACCTGGGCCTTTCCGGCTACTCGACCCTGCGCAAGCAGGATCTCATTTACCTGATCCTCGAGAAGAACGCCGAAGCCGCTGCCGGCAACGGCGCTGCGGAACGGCCCAAGCGCCGCCCGCCCCGCAAAGGCGGAAAACCGGATCAGCCCCGCGCCGAGCACCGCTCCGATAAGGCGGCAGCGACGCACGAGCCGGAAAGCAAGGCCAATGGCGCTGAAGAACCCCGCGCCCGCGCCCCCAAAGAGGAGCGTCCACGCCCCGACGAACGCGCCCGGCCCGACGAGCGCTCGCGCTCTGAAGACCGGCCCCGCCGCGAAGAGCCACGCAAAGAGGAGCGTCGCGAGGAACGTGTGGAAGCCCGTGGCGAGCGCCGCAAGGAGGGCCGCCGCGAGGAACGCACGGAAACCCGTGGCGAAACCCGCAGCGAAACCCGTGGCGAAACCCGTGGCGAAACCCGCAGCGAGAACCGCGAAGAGCGCCGCTCCCCCAAACGCGGCGAGAGTCGCGGCGAGAGGCGGGGCGAGGGCCGAGGGGAGAACCGCGAAGAGCGCCGTGACAACGGTAACCGAAGCCGTGACCGGGGCGACCGGAGCCAGGGCGACCGCGCTCGGGGCGGGCGAGGAGAGCGGGATCGGGGAGACCGAGGCGATAGGGGAGACCGGGGTGAGCAGGACGACCGGGGCGGTCGCCGCTCCCGCAACGACCGCCGCCGCGACCGCCGGGGTGGGCGCGACGACCGCCGCCGCCGCATCTACGAGAACCGCCCCGAGTACATGGCGAGCTACGATGCCAACCGCACCGAGCTTGACGGCATGATCAAGAAGGTAGGCGTCCTTGAGGTGCTGCCCGACGGCTATGGCTTTATGCGATCGCCCGAGTACAACTACCTACCCAGCCCGGACGACATCTACGTCTCACCTTCGCAGATCAAGCGCTTCAGCCTCAAACTCGGCGATACCGTCCTGGGCGAGGTGCGGCCCCCTAAAGAGGGCGAACGCTTCTTCGCGCTCATTCAGGTGGACGAGGTCAACGGTCGCAAGCCCAACGAGATCACGGATCGGCCCAGCTTCGATTACCTGACGCCCCTCTACCCCGAAGAATGGCTGAAGTTGGAGACGAACCCGAATGAGTTCTCCACACGTGTGCTCGACCTCTTCGGCCCCATCGGGAAGGGGCAGCGCGGCCTCATCGTCGCTCAGCCCAAGACCGGCAAGACGATCCTCTTGCAGAAGATCGCCAACGCCATCACGACGAACCACCCCGAAGTCTACCTCATCATCCTGCTCGTCGATGAGCGGCCCGAGGAAGTGACGGACATGGAGCGGCACGTCAACGCCGAGGTCATCTCCTCGACGTTCGACCAAGAGCCGGAACGCCACGTGGAAGTGGCGGACATCGTTCTCGAAAAAGCCAAGCGGCTGGTGGAGGCCGGGCAGGATGTGGTCATTCTCCTCGACTCTATCACACGCCTGGCGCGCGCCCACAACGCCGTGGCTCCCACGTCGGGCCGGACGCTCTCGGGTGGTATTGAGGCGGGTGCGTTGCGCGGGCCCAAGCGCTTCTTCGGCGCGGCCCGCAACGTCGAGGAAGGCGGGTCGCTCACCATTATCGGCACCGCCCTCATCGACACCGGGAGCCGAATGGACGAGGTCATCTTCGAGGAGTTCAAGGGCACTGGCAACATGGAGCTCGTGCTCAACCGGCAAATGTCCGACCGCCGCATCTTCCCTGCCATCAACGTCATCACGAGCGGCACGCGCCGCGAGGAACTGCTCATACCGGAGGCCCTGCTCACCCGCATCTGGATCCTCCGCAAACTCCTGGCGGATATGGATCCTATCCAGGCGATGAACTTCCTCCTCGACAAGATGCGTGGCACCAGAGACAACGAGGAATTCCTGGTGACGATGAATTCCTAACCCTTTCGGGTACGCTCCATGCTCCATGCTCCAAATCCCAAATTTCAACATTGCATACGGCACCCTTTGAAATTTGGATCTTGGAATTAGGGGCTTACCTGAACAGGTCACCCGTTCTCACCCATCATCCCTCCACGGACCTATGCAGGCCAAAGTACGCCTGAAAGCCCTCCTCTTCGATATGGACGGCGTGCTGGTGGACGTTTCGCGTTCCTACCGGCGGGCCATCGAAGAGACGGTGCTCCACTTCACCGGGCGGCAGATCGTGCCCGGCACCATCCGGCGCTACCGCTACCTCGGCGGCTTCGACGATGACTGGAAGCTGACGCGCGCCATCATCACCGACAGCGGCATGGAGGTCTCCCCTGGCCGCGTCATCGATGAGTTTCAGCGGCGCTACCGAGGCGAGCGGTGGGACGGCTTCATCGCCGAGGAGCCGCCCCTGGTGCAGACGCGCACGCTCGAAAGGCTTCAGGCAGACGGGCGCATCCTGGGCATCGTCACGGGCCGCCCCGAGGCCGAGGTGAAGTGGACCATCGAGCGGTTTGGGTGGAAGCGGTACTTCCCCCTCATCGTCGCGCGCGAGAAGACCGAGCAGCGCGGCAAGCCCGACCCGTTCCCGCTCCAGCACGCCCTGAGCGTGCTGGGCATCGCCGGGCGGCAGGTCGAGACCGAAGAGGCCGTTTATATTGGCGACACGGTGGACGACATGGCCGCCGCCCGCGCCGCCGGCCTGTGGGCCGTGGGCACCGTACCCCCGGATGCCGACCGCGCCGAGCACGAGCGACACCTCCGCGACCGCGGCGCCCACCTCATCCTCGACGACCTCGATACCCTCCCCGACCTCGTCGATTCGTTCGGCGAACGGCTGGCGCTGGCTGCCGCAACCAACGAACAGGAGAAAACGGCATGAGGACTTGAAACCGCTACTACGTGAAAAAGCCGCGCCGGGGATTGCCGGGCGCGGCTTTTTGCTTTCAGTTTGCCAGACGAAATGGCGTAAGATTCAGTTGTCCATGTTCGCGCCCATCTGCTCGGCGGGCTGGTAGCCCAGATCCGGACGCATCCGGCCGTTGGCAACTTCCACGTCGCGCAGCATCGACAGGCCCTTCAACCAGAGCTGGTAGCCGTCCTGCCCCATCTTTTCCTGCCGCATGGCGCTGCCGGCGTAGAAGTCTGCGGCGTCCTTAGCGCCCATCGAGATCATCATCAAGGGCGTGTCGCTGCCGACTTCGCCCTGATAGACGCGGTAGCCGGTATCGAAGGCGTGCTTCTCGTACATCGCCTTCCACTCCTTCATCACGTCCTGCATCTCTTGCTCCATACCGGGTTTCAAGTAGAGCGTAATCCAGTGGCGGAAGGTATGATCGGTGCCTGGCTCCATGCCGTGTTCGGGGTTGTAGGAAAGCGCGCGGCGTTCCCGCATCAGGTAGTCGCGGTGCGACGGGTAGGTGCCTTCGAAACCGCTCATCATTTCCTCGAACGCCTCCTTCCCCATCTTTTCGGACAACATATTCCAGGTGGCGTCGAGGCCGTCGATGCTGCCGTAGTTCTCCACCGGCGTGATATAGACGTAGCGCAGGTTCTCGGTCGAGGCGGCCATGTAGCCGCTCGGGATATTGTGCTTGGCGAAAGCATCCTTAAGGGCTTTCGCGACTTTCTCGTACGCCATCATCTTG
>JAHEMB010000277.1 GCA_024643915.1 Rhodothermaceae bacterium
AGCGCGGCTGGTACACCTCGCACACCTACGCGCCTCAGCTCGTCACCTACCGCTGGAACAACTCCGCTCTCGAATTCCGCGCGGGCATGGCCGCCTGGTTCGCCGACTACGGGCGCGAATCCGATGGGGGCACCGCCCCGCCTGACTTGAACCCCAACCCCAACTTCTTCGCCTCCGGCGCCGAGGACGACCCGACCACGTGGGTGCCGGGCGCCGCCGGCCGTCCCAACGGCGACTTCAAGTACGCCTCTGAGGATGTCAGCAAAGAGGCCGGTATCCAGCAGCCCGTTTGGGAGCCGAAGTGGAACCCGGCCCTCGTCGGGAAGAACCCCGGCAGCGCCTCCGCCAGCGATTTCTACCAGGCCATCGGCTACGTGCGCGAGTGGACCTTCGGCGAGAGCAATAAGAATGGCGTCGGCCCCTTCTCGCTCGACGTCGGCGAGTCCATCACGTTCGTCTACGTCGCGGCGGCAGGCTTTCGCTTAGACGGGCTTGAAGGCGCCATCGACGCAGCCGAGTGGGCGTGGGGGCGTGGTTGGCAGATCGACGACGCCCTACCCGTACCCGCCGCGCCGGACATGAAGGTCGTCAGCACGACCAACGGTACCTCCCTCGTGAAGTGGACCGACGTCAGCACCGCCGGCCCCGAGGTGGACGGCTACAAGGTTTGGCGGGCGGCCCAGTACCAGCGCAAGAGCTGGCTGGAGGAAGGCATGCGCCTGGTGGACCGGGCGCACCAGCAGCACGAGGTCGGCGCTTCCAAAGAGCCGTTCCTCGCCCCGATCAACCCCTTCTTCGACGCCGAGTTCGTGGAGCCGCAGGGCATCTACCAGCCCGAGGAGTGGGGCACCTACGAACTCGTCGCCAAGATCCCGGCGAGCGAGGTCGGTACCTACGCCCTCACCGGCGATGCTTACGACTATGGCTGGGAGGATGAGAACGCCATCACCGGCTTCACCTACTGGTACTATGTCTCGGCTTACAACGAGGGCGGGCCGTGGACCGGGCCGCAGGGGCAGGTGCAGGCGGGCCACCTCGAATCCTCCGGCGTGGTTAACCGCAACGGGCGCAACGCCGGCTACAGCAACGGCAGCCTCAGCGCCGACTGCCAGGTGGCGGACGGGCAGATCGGGCTGGGCGCGCCCTGGTGTGGCACCTACCCCTTTGCCTGGAACAACCCCAACTACCCGGCCAAGGGCACACAGCTTTTTAAGAACTTCGGCACCGAGTTCACCGTGACGCCGCCCGTGGCCAACGTCGCCGACGTGGGGCAACTCGTCACCGTCTCGCCCAATCCCTACAAGATCACCGGCCTCAACGACGTCCGGCAGAACCCCTCCAGCCACAACATCAACTTCCTCAACGTCCCGGCGGACTTCACCCTCACCATCATCGATGTGTCGGGGCAGGTCGTTTTCCAGGAGCAGGTGGAAGGGGGGGCCGAGGGGCGCTACACCTGGAATCTGTTCTCGAAAGACGGCGTGGAGGTGGCCAGTGGCCTGTATATCTACCACCTCGAATACGGCGACGGCGACGAGTTCGTCGGCCACTTCGCCATCCTTCGCTAGCCACCCCGGACCTGAAAAACGAGACGACGCTATGAAAAAGCATCTACTCCTTATCCTCGTGTTGCTGGCCGGGCTGAGTGTGGAGGCCTGGGCGCAGCGAAAAGCCGGGCGCACCGGCGCCGCGTTCCTCGAAATCGGCGTGGGGGCGCGCGAGGTGGCCCTCGGCTCGGCCGCCACCACCTTCGCCAACGACGCCAACCAGATCTTCTGGAACCCGGCGGGCACGGCCCTGCCGGACGACCAGCAGTTCAGCGCGGCCTTCTCCTACAACGACTGGATCGCCGAGCTTTCCTATACCGCCGCCGCGGTGGGCTATAACTTCGGCAGCGTGGGCACGGTGACGCTCGGCGTGCAGGTCTTCGGCCTCTCGGACATCCCCGCCAACAGGGAGAACGGCTTCACCGACCCGGCCCTCCAGGACCTCGTGACCGACACCGAGACGTCGGCGACGTTCAATTACACGGACCTCGCCCTGAGCGCCTCCTTCGCCCGGTACTTCTTTGACCGCCTCACCCTCGGGGCGACGGTGAAGATCGTCAACGAGAGCATCGACGGGGTCAGCGCCTCGGCCGTCGGCTTTGACTTCGGCTCGGTCTATCGCATCGGCGTGGCCGGGTGGCAGATCGCGGCGCGGCTTAACAACCTCGGTAGCCCCCTGACCTTTTACAACCAGGACAACCCGCTCCCGCTCACCTTCACCATCGGCACCTCCATCTACCCCGTCAACACGGAGCAGACGCGCCTGATGCTGGCGGTGGATACCACCAAGCCGCTCGACTCACAGCAACTCATCTACGGCGGCGCCGAGTTGTCCTTCTACGACCTGCTCTTCCTGCGGGGCGGCTACAAGTTCAACTACAGCGGCAACAAGGACGACGGCACGGCGGAACGTGCAGCGGTGGAGACGACGATTGAGGGTGTCTCGCTCGGCGGCGGCCTCCAGTACGCCATCTCGGGCTATGCCGTCGGCGTCGATTACGCTTTCACGCAGATGGACCTCTTGGATAGCGTGCACCGCTTCTCGCTGCGCATCGGCCTATGATCGGTTGAAGTGGGTCCGTTGTCGGTTGTGAAGAGAGCCTAGCAGCGTAGCCTGAGTACCGGAAACCGAGAACTGACAATCTTCAACTCTCTCTTAGCTTGCTGTACGTCGAAAGCGCATCGGGGCGATGGGGGCCGTTCTGCCGCCAGATCGAGGCGTTCCTCAGAGCGGACGTGATCGAGTTGGTGCTCGATGGCGCGCACGTACGCGGCTTCCGCAGCCCGGACACGCCCGCCCTCTGGATCCGCGACCACTCGGACATTCTCCGGGCGGGCCGGTTCATCGTGCGGGACGTGCAGAGCGCCGTGACGGCTTTCGCCCACGCCCAGCACGACAGCGGGCGCATTTTCGACTATGTGACCACCTTCCCCGAGAAGAAGCCGTGTGAGCGGGAGAACTGGGAGAAGTGGGTGCGCGTGCCGGTGGAGGCCGACGTTGAGTACCGGTTCGTTAAGGCGGCGTACCTCGCCTGGCAGGCCACCGGCGCCGAGGCCTGGGTGACGGCCCTGCTGCCGGCGATGGAGCGGGCACTAACCTACAGCCGCACCCATCCCTGGCGCTGGGACGACGAACACAACCTCGTCAAACGCCCCTACACCATCGACACCTGGGACTTCGACTACACCGCCGGCGGCACCCCCTGGCTGAATTTCGCCGTGACGGACGACACGTTCTGGGGGATCATGCACGGGGACAACAGCGGTTTCTACGAGGCGGCCTGGCTGCTGGGCCGGATGTGTGCGGCAGTGGGCCGGGCAGAACGGGCCGCCTACTGGCGAGGCATCGCCGCCGGGGTGCGCGAACGCGCCAACGCCTTGCTCTTTAACGGTCGTTTCTACACCCATTTCCACAAGCTCACCCCGGTCACCATCGCCGGCGTGGACGAAGCCGAACAACTCAGTCTGAGCAACCCGATGGCCATCAACCGAGGCCTGGCGACGCACGAGATGGCCGTGGCCATCCTTCGCGAGTACCAGCGGCGACGGAAAACCACCGGCGCCTTTGCCGAATGGTTCAGCATCGACCCGCCTTTCCCGGATGGTCTTTTCGGCGACGAGAAGCTGAAAGGGGGCGCCTACATCAACGGCGGCATTTTCCCCCTCGTGGGCGGCGAGCTGGCCCTGGCCGCCTTCGAGCACGGCTTCGAGGGCTACGGCGTGGCGATCCTGGACCAATACCGCGCGATGATCGCCGAGCGCGGGGAGACGTATCTGTGGTACTTCCCCGACGGCACGGCCTCCACGGTGGAGGCCAGCACCAGCCCCGAGGCTACCCCCACCGATGGCTGGGGCTCTTCGGCCATGCTGCACGCCTTCATCGAAGGGCTCTGCGGTATCGTCGATCTGGACCATTCGTACCGTCGTGTGCGGTGCGCCCCGCGCTGGCTGGCCACCGGGGAGGACCAGGCTGAGGTGCGCGTGGGCTACGAAGCGTCGGGTGCGGGCTTCGGCTACACTTTCCGGCACCGGCCCGAGGCACAGACGATCACGCTTTCCCTCGAAGCCGACGAGGCCGAGGTTGACCTTCACCTGCTGCTGCCCGATGGTTGCCGCGCCGAGGCCGTGCGGTGGGCGGGGCGGGACGTGCCTTATGCCGCGGCGGCCGTCGCCGAGCATCCATACGCCGAGGCGGCGGGTCGGGTGCGGGGACAGGCCGACGTGGAGGTGCGCTATGCCCGCGCTTAGCCTCACGATGGCACCCTGGCGGAAGGGGGGCGAGGCGCGCTCAGCGTACCTGCTCCTGCTGCCGGTGCTGGTCTTTTTCCTCCTTTTCCAGTATTACCCGATCCTGAAAAGCATCGCCATCAGCTTTCAGGAATACGGGCTGCTGATGCGCGAGACGCCGTGGATCGGGCTGGAGAATTACGTCCGGCAGTTCCAGGACCCGCTCTTCCTCGCGGCGCTCTGGAACACCCTCCTGTTCGTCGCCACGGTGGTGGTGATCGGGGTGGTGCTCGCACTCTTCTGCGCCGTCCTCGTCGAGCAGACGGGGCGATGGGCGGGCCTGTACCGGACGCTCTACTTCATCCCGGTGGTGACCTCCCTCCTCGCCACGTCGATGATCTTTCGCTGGCTCTACGCCTCGAACGGGCTGCTCAACTTCATCCTGACGTTTTTCGGGATGGAGCCGCAGGCGTGGCTGCTGAGTGAGAGCCTCGCCCTGCCCTCGCTTATGGCACTGACGGTGTGGAAAAACCTCGGGTTCGACCTCATCTTGTTCTCTGCCGCCCTCCAGGCCATCCCGGAGGATTTCTACGAGGTGTCGAGCCTGGACGGGGCCACGCCGCTCCAGAATTTCTGGCACGTCACCCTGCCGCAACTGCGGCCCATCGTGCTGCTGGTCTGCATCACCGCCGTCATCCGTTCCTTCCAGGTTTTCACCATCGTCCTGGCCATGACGCAGGGCGGCCCGATCAACGCCACGCGCACCATCGTTTACCACGTTTACGAGCAGGGCATCCAGTACGACGAGATGGGCTACGCCTCCGCCGCCGCCGTCATCCTACTCGTCATCGTGGCAATCCTGACGTACGGCCAGATGCGCGTCGGGCGGGAGCGGTGAAGGAGGAGTGGGGGAAGGGGAGAATGGGGGAGAGGAAGAGAGGAAGAATGGACGAGACGGAGAAAGGATGAAACGTAAAGCTGAAAACCTCCCCCTTCTCTATGTTCGGATCGGATGTGGAGAACGGGCAGCGGGATGGCACCTTCGCCGCTCCCGTGGCGCTAGCCCTCGGCACATCCCTCTGCTCCGATTCACATCCGTTCATCGGGGCTGTCTCCCTTCGTGGAGAAGGGAGAGGGGTGGTGCTGCGCTCGTCCATACGTCCATACCGCCACACGTCCACACAATGAAGCCATGAGCACCCGTCGCCAGTTTTTCGAGCGCATGATGCGGGGCGCCGCCGGGGTGGGGGCGTGGTCGCTGCTGGGCGGGGCGCATGCCGTTGGGCGGGCGTGGCCGCCATCGGCAGCGCTGGACGATGAGGATTTCTGGCGGCTCGTCCGGTCGCAGTTTCCGGTGGCGAAGGTGCGCGCCTACCTCAACACGGGCGGGCTGGGGCCGGCGCCCTACCCGGTCCTCCATGCTGTCCAGCGCACGACGCTCGACTTGCAGGCTCGGGCCGAGCACGGTCATCACTTCATCGTGGAGGCGCGGGCGCCGGTGGCCGCTTTCTTAGGC
>JAHEMB010000278.1 GCA_024643915.1 Rhodothermaceae bacterium
TGGTGTACTGCTCCCAGGCCTCCGAGCCGATGGGATGCGTGGGGGAACCGAGGGCGAGGACGTAGAGCAGCATCGCCTCGTTGTAGCCCTGGTACTCCGCTTTGCCGAAGCCGCGTTCCGGCCCCCAGCCCATCGTGATGAGCGACGAATGCACTTGGTACCAGTCCCACTCCACCCGCCGATACAAGTCGTCCGCCAGCTTGCGAATGCGCTGCTCGTCGGCGTGGTCCCCGTCGAAATACTCCATCGCCGAGAGGACGCCGGCCATCAGCAGGGCCGTGTCGATGGTCGAGAGTTCGTTGGTGCGATAGCGGTAGCCGTCTTCGTACTTGAGGAAATGGTAGAAGAAGCCTTTGTAGCCGGTCACCTCGGACGGCCCGTCGTTTTGGGGCGCGTTCCAGAGGAAGTCGAGCGTAGTCAGCACGCGCTCCCGCGCCTGTTCGCGGGTGACGTATCCGCGCTCTACGCCAACTAGATAGCCCGTCAACCCGAAGCCGATGGCGGCGATGCTCGAAAAGGCCTCGGTGGGCCAGCGGTCCGGCACGAGGCCGGTCTCCTCCGGCGTCGTCTCCCAGAACCACGCGAACGTTAGCCGCTGCACGTCTTCGAGGAAGGCGTCGTCGCCGGTTGCGGGGGCGGTGGTTTCCTGCCCGCCACTGCATGCCGCGACCAAGAGGAGGATGGCGGATAGAAGATAGAGGATAGAGAATCGCATGCTCTTGATGGTGATCCGTTGTCTTTGCTCTCGCTTGCTATTTCACCCGCACCATCTTCCCGGTGCGGGTGCCGGCGGGGCTGCTGAGGCGGTAGAAATAGAGGCCCGACGGCAGGGAGCCGGCCTCGAACGTGACGGCGTATTCGCCGGGCGTCTTTCTTTCATCGACCAGCACGCTCACCTCACGGCCCAGCAGGTCGTAGATGGCGAGCCGTACCTTGCCAGTCTGCGAAAGATGATAGTGGATCTCGGTGCGCGACGAAAAGGGGTTCGGATAGTTTTCCAGCAGGAGCGTCGGTTGCGGCGATTCCGGCTCCACCGCCGTCACGACGGGCTCGAACCCGGCGAGAGAGATGCCGCGCTGGATGGCCTCGTGCTGCATGAAAACGTCCCAGATCCGCTCCGTCCGCAGGTTCTCTGCCATCAGCAGAATCGGCCCCTGGTCGATACCGAGGTAGTCGGTGGCAATCCAGTTCTGGTCCACGTTGAAGGCGTCGCGGAAGCCGTACGGTCCCCACAGGCGGGGGTAGGTCCGGTAGAGGTGCCGCAGTGCGGCCAGGGTTTCCTCCGGCGCGAAGGGCAGAGAGCCGCCGGGCGCCGTGGGGGCAATAGTGCCATCGTCATTCTGCGCGGGCGGGGCGCCGCGTGCCCGGTAGCCGCCGGGGATGTCGGACGCGGTCAGGCCCCACTCGTTGGGCCCGTAGTTCGGCCAGTTCCGCGGATTGTCGATGTGATAGTTGCGTTGGGCGAGCGTGGCGCGGCGGCTATTCTCGAAATAGTCGATGCCCTTCTCGCGCATGTAGGCGTCCTGGATGCCCCGGAAGTCGATCCAGAGGTGGCTGTACTGGTGCCCGAAGAGCGGCGGGAAGGTGAGAAAAGTATAGCCGTAGAGCGTCTGCCACTGCCCCTGATAGCCTTCCACCCATCGGTCCCAAGCCGCAGGCTCCACCGGGTGCGTGGGCGAGCCGAGGGCGAGGATGTACAGAATCATCGCCTCGTTGTAGCCGATCCAGTCGTTGCCGATGAAGCCGTTCTCGGGGCGCCAGCCGTGGCTAATGGCGGGAGGACGCGCCTGCGCCCAGGTCCAATCTACCCGCGCAAAGATCGAGTCGGCGAGGGCGCGGATTTCTTCTTCGTCGGCACCCGCCCCATCGAAGTATTCCCCCACGTGCAGCACACCGCCCAGCAGCAGGGCCGTGTCGATGGTCGAGAGTTCGGTGGTGCCGGCTCGCCGGCCTGTGTCCATGTTGAGGAAGTGGTAGAAAAACCCCTTGTAGCCCGTCGCATCGGGCGCGTTGCTCTGGGGGGCCGTCCAGAAGAAGCGGAGGGTGGCGAGGGTGCGGGCGATCCCCTCCTCGCGCGTGATCCAGCCCCGTTCGATGCCGACGGTGTAGGCCGAGAGCCCGAAGCCCACGGCGGCGATGCTGGAGAGGGACAGGTTGCCCGTGCGGTCGCGGATGAGGCCGTTGGCGGGATTCGCTTCCTGCCAAAAGAACTGAAACGCTGTCTCTTCCAACAGATCGAGGAACGCATCCTCAGCCTCGGCACTCGGCGTGGCGACCATGGGCGCGCTGTCCTGTCCCTGACGTCCGCCGCTATCGACCGAACGAAGGATGTAGGTGTACTGCGTCCCGTTCTGCGCGTCCAGGTCGGCAAAATGAGGCTGTGTGACGGGCACGGCGGTACGGCGCACGAACGGCGCGTCGGGGGCGCCCTGGCGGTAGATGTGCGTCCCGGCTGATCCAGGCACCGTATCCCATCGCAGAACGAGGCTAGAATCGCCGACCTGGATCGTCGCCGTGGGTGGCGGTAGGTCGATGGGTTCTTCCCCGTTCTCCACGCCTGCAACGTAGTCGACGAGCAGGGTGCGTTGCGTGGTCGGGGCGTCTCCGTTGGAGAAGCGCACGGCAGCCACGGTGCTTAGGTCGAAGGCGCCGAGGGGGCCAAACTCTTCCAGGCTCAGGCCCACGCGCTGCCACGTCGCCGGGTCGGCATCGACGCCGGCATTCAGAACGCTCATCAGGTAGACATCGCCGCTGCCGGGAACGGATGCAGGCGCCCCTGCGACGCGCAGCTCCCAGGTCGGCACTTCGCTCGTGCTGCCTAACGCCACCGGGGTGTAGATCTGGATGAATTCGCCGTCGGCCCCCAGCGTGCCGTCGCCGTTTAGGTCGCGGAAGGTGAAGGAGAGCGGGAGGCCGTCGGCGCGGGTGGCGATGGTGAAGCGGGCGTCGGTGGCGGGGATGCCGATGGCAGGGCGAGATGACCCCTGTACCTCGTCGCTGAATGTAATGATCAGATCTTCGGGATAGCCGGGGCGCACCTGTTCCTCGGGCAGGGCCTCCAGGTAGCGCACTGCGAACTGCACATCGGCCTCGCCCTCGATGAAGCCACTACGGAAAGCGTTGTAGCCCGTTCGGATGCCGAGCGGCAGCGCAAGGGCTGCTGTGCGGACGCCATGTGCGTCTTCGAGCGCCACGCGCGGCAGGCCGGGCCGGGGGATGGTTGTGCCGTTGACGAAGAAGACCAGACTGTCTGCGCTCGAAAAGTCGACGACGCCTCCGTCGGCGGGGCGGATCGCGAGCGTCCAGCTCCCCCCTTCCGCATGTCGATAAACGATCATGCCGGCGACGTCACCGCGATAAGCGTCCATGACGAGCGGCATCTTATCCCCTGCCGGCCCGATCAACTGTAGCACGTCATCCCCCGTCTTCTGGCCTGCCGAGGCGGCGTAGTAATCCGCGCCTTCCGCGTCATTCTCATCGAAAAGCACCGTGACGGTCTGGGCGGTGGCGCGCGCGGCGAGCAGCAAGCTCAGCGCAAGCAAACAGCTCATCCAACGGAATCTGACCACGAAGAAAAGCACCTGCGGACATCCTCGAAAATGCGCGGTGAAACAGAAGGCCCAATCGCATGGCGGGCTAGAACGACAGGCCAAACGTAAAGCGTTGCGTCTCGCCCAGCCGCGCGCCGAAATCGTTCCATGCGTAATCGATCGTTAGGCCGAAGCCGGACACTTCGTACTGGAGCCCCCCGCCAAAGGTTAACCCGCCTTCCGCATCTTCGAGGAAAAGGTTTTGGTAGCCCGAGCGCAGCTTGAGTATATCGCGGAAGGCCCACTCCGCCCCGAAGCTGACGCTGTTGGTGTTGTCGCTCGGCTGGAACGCATCGACGGCGAGGAGCACCTGCTGGTCGAAGCCGATCTTGACGGGCAGGCCCAAGCCGACGCGGAAGTAAATGGGCAGCGGATACGTCTCCGTTTCGAGCGAAGCGTCGCGGTTGCTCGGGTCTCCGAACACCTCAGAGTCGTCGTCCACGCCCACGCGGAGGTCGAGGCCCTGGTAGCGCCCGCGCGAGCCGAAGTTGGAGATGCTCGCTCCCAGGACGGCGTTGAACGGCAGCATGTAGATCACCCCGAAATCGAGGGCGAAGGCCGAGAGCGAGGATTTGTCGATGGTTTCGCGAAGGACTTTGGCCTGGAGGCCCGCCGAGAAGCGGTCCGTGAAGCGCCGCCCGTACCCCATCCCGAAGACGAGATCCTGCACGGTGTAGCGGCGCCCGGTGAACTCCGTCTGGCCGGACGGGCGCGCCTCGGTCACCTCGATCTCTCCTGAGTTGAGCGACGTCACCGAGAGCAGGAGCGTGCTCGCGCCGTTCTGTATCGCCACGGTGGCGTAGTCGTAGTTGATGTCGGCCAGCCAGGGGCTGTGGGTGAACTGGGCCTGAGAGGCTGGCAGAAAGCCGAGGGCGCCGGGGTTGTAATAGGCCGCCATGGCCTCGGTCGACGCCACGGCCCCGGCGTTGCCCATCGCCGCGAGGCGCGCACTCGGCTCGATGAGGAGCACCTGCCCGATGGTGGTCCCGGTCTTGGATTGGGCCTGGGCGCGCCCACCTACCAGCACAAGCAGCAGGGCAAAAATCAGCGTGCGGTTCATGGTTGGGTCCGATCTAGACGCGGAGAAGACGGCTCACTTGATCACGGCGAACTTGCCGACGTGCTCGCCCAGCTCCCCGGCATCGACGTGAAAGATGTAAAGACCCGGTGCGATTTCCAGGTTGTCCTTCGACCGGAGGTTCCACGCCACCGACCCTTCGAGGAATCCGTCGTGTTGGAGGGTTTGCACGAGGTGGCCGCGCACCGTATAGATGCGGATGGTGGCACCAGCCGGGATGCGGCGGAACTGAACCTGGCGCTCAAACTCATTCGCCGCGAAGCGCTCCAGTTCGAAGTCCGACCGGCCCCGGTAGGGATTGGGCACCACGTACGGCTTGTTCTCCTCGAAGGACGTCCGCGCTTCGTCGTTGCTGACAAAGGCGCCGTTCGTGGTGAAGGTGAAGGCATCCGCCGGGCTGAAGGGGACGTTGAGCGCCAGGCGGTAGACGTCGCCCGCGCCGGGGGGACGCTCTGCCGCGCTGTCGTCGTTGTCGTCGAGGCGAAGGATGACCATCAGCAGGCGGTCGAGACCGAGCGCGACCCCGGCGCAATCGTCGAGGCCGGCTTCGAGCGCGGCGAGCAGGTTTTCGTCGATCGGGTATTCCGAGAAATAGGTGTCAGCAGGAAATAGGTGTCAGCAGGAAATAGGTGTCAGCAGGAAATAGGTGTCAGCAGGAAATAGGTGTCAGAGAGCAATTGTTTCTAATATTAGAAACAATTGCTCTCTGACACGGTCTTCTCGGTTTTCTCTCAAGTGCCGCGCCAAATAGCCAGATAGCAGCAGGGACTGGGATCAGAGCCGATAAAAGCAAATGAACTGTTTCATCAAGCTTAAAAAAGCAGCCTGTTTTTTGCGGCAATCCAATTACTCCTGCTGGACCTATAAGTTATTGATTTTCGGAGAAGATTTCTACGCACTATAAATTGTCAAGTGTTTGCTCCAGCAACCTGTAGGCCGTGCCATCCTGGACCAGTTCATCAAATATCTTGTCAAAAAAATCGATCTTGTCTGCATGCCTGGGGTGCAACTGCAGAGTTAAATCTATTTGCACTAGTGGTGGTTCTTGCAGTTGAATCTTCTGGTCCAGTTTTAACGCTTTTAAAGCTTTCAGGCCGGTCATTTTTGACGTAATTG
>JAHEMB010000279.1 GCA_024643915.1 Rhodothermaceae bacterium
CGTCACACCGCCCACGAGATGCTCGAGCGCGAGGACGCCGTCTTCGCCGTCAACATTCTGCGCGAGGAGCAGGTGGAGCTTTCGAACCGCTTCGCCTGGCTCAAAGACGAAGACCGGTTCGCCGAGGGGGACTGGACCACCGCCGCCACCGGCGCCCCGGTGCTGGCCGACGCCCTCGCCTGGCTCGACTGCTCCGTCTACGGCCGCCAGGTGGCCGGCACCCACACCCTCTACACGGGCGAGGTCCAGGCCAGCGCGACCCCCGACGGCGAATCGCCGCCGCTGGTCCATTCATTTCGTTTTACAGCCTGAGTGAAGATGAAGGGGGGAGAGGAGGCGTCGGCGATAGGCGGTCGGGATAGTATGACAAGGGGACGTGAGATTCTTCCACACGTCCACCCCTTCACTCCTCCATTCGCTCTCCGCCTTCTGTTTGTATCTTATGGGCCCTACTTTGATTGATAGGAGTAAATGAAAGCCTTGGAAAGCGTCGGTACGCCTGAGCGTATGGAGAAGCTGGAGCCGAGTGGCGCGGAGTTCCGTGCGATGGTCGAGAACGCGCAGGACATCATTACGGTGCTCGCCGGCGACGGCAGCATCCGGTACGAGAGCCCGTCCATTGAGCGCTTCCTCGGCTATGCGCCAGACGAGATGATCGGCACCTACGCCTTCGACTACATGCACCCGGACGACCTGCCGGCTGTCCTCGAGATGTTTATGCGGGGCATCCAGGAGCCGGGGTTCACCGCGACTACCGAGTACCGTTTTCGGCACAAGGACGGCTCGTGGCGTGTGCTGGAGAGTAGCGCCAAGAACCTCCTGGATGATCCGGTGGTGGCTGGCGTCGTCGTCAACTCGCGCGACGTGACCGAGCGGCGGGCCGCCGAGCGGGCGTTGCGGCGGAGCGAGGCCCGCAACCGCGCCCTCCTCGACGCCCTCCCCGATGCCATGGTCCGCCTCAGCCGCGACGGCACCTACCTCGACGTGAAGTTGCCCAGCGATTACAAGGCGTTTGTCGATCCGCAGGAGTTGATCGGAACTGCTGCCTTCGAGGTGCTGCCCCGGGAGGTGGCCGAGCGTGCCATGGCATGCCTCGACGCCGTCCTCAAAACAGGCGAGACGCAGTCGTTCGAATACGAGATCGACGTGGGCGGGGAGCGGCGGGTGCGCGAGGCGCGCGTGGTGGCCAGCGGGGACGATGAGGTCATTTCCATCCAGCGCGACATCACCGAGCGGAAGCGGGCCGAAGAATCCGTTATTGAGAGCGAAAAGCGCTTCCGTGATCTTTTCGAAAGCTCGCCCGACGCCATCTTCGTCGAGGATTTCGGGGGGACTGTGCTCGATGCCAACCCGGCGGCCTGCCGGCTCCACGGCCTCTCCCGCGAGGAACTCGTCGGTCGGAACGTGCGCGACTTGGTGCCGCCCGAGGCGCGCGAGGAAGCCCTCCGTGAGTTCGAGCGCCTGAGCGCAGGGGAGATCGAATATGCGGAGGGCTTCAGTCAGAGCCCCGCCGGACAACCGATTCCGGTCGAGATCCGCGCCAGCCGCTTCGTTTTTGGCCGGAAGCCGGCGGTGCTGCTGCACGTGCGCGACATCACCGAGCGTAAAGAGGCTGAGTCCGAGATCAAACGCCTCAAGGCTTTCTACGAGCAGGTACTCGACGACCTCCCCGCCGACGTGGCCGTGATGGATCCCGAGGGCCACATCCTCTACCTCAACAAGAGCAGCGTGGCCGACCCTGAGATGCGCGACTGGCTCATCGGCAAGACGGCCGTGGATTATTGCCGCCGCCGGGGCCTCGACGAGACGCTCGCGCGCCGCCGCCAGAAGAACGTGCGGCAGGCCATTGAGGAGCGGCAGATGAGGCAGTTCGAGGAAGCCGTCCCGACAAGGGAGGGCGGCATCCGTTACATGCTCCGCCTCGCCAGCCCCGTCATCGACCCCGACGGGCAGGTGCGCCAGGTTATCGGCTACGGCCTCGACATCACCGAGCGTAAGCAGGCCGAGGAGGCGCTGCTGAAGAGCGAGGCCTTGTTGCGCACCGTCGTTGCCAACGTGCCCGTCATTCTTTTTGCCTTCGACCGAGAGGGCATCGTAACCCTCGCTGAAGGGAAGGGGCTGGAAGCGCTCAACTCCAAACCCGGCGAGGTCGTTGGGCTGTCGGTCTTCGATCTCTATCGGCGGCTCCCTGCATTCCAGGCCGACCTGCGGCGGGCGCTCGCCGGGGAGGCGTTCAGCACACTTGTCGAGGTGTCCGGGCGCATCTACGAGTGCTGGCTCTCGCCCCTCGAAGAGGCCGGGGGCGTGGCGAGCGTCATCGGCGTAGCGGCGGATGTCACCGAGCTGAAGCGGTCCGAAGAGGCGCTACGCCATTCGCGCGAGCAGCTCCGCAACCTGGCGATCCACCTCCAGAGCGTCCGGGAGCAAGAGCGCACCCGCATTGCTCGCGAGGTGCACGACGTCCTCGGGCAGGCCCTCACGGCCATGCGCATGGACGTCTCGTGGGTCGAGAAGGAGTTGGACGAGGAGCAGGCAAAGCTGCGCGCCCGCCTCGACGCCATGAAGGGCCTCATCGACAGCACCATCCAGACCGTCCGCCGCATCGCCTCGGACCTGCGCCCCGGCGTCCTCGACGATCTCGGCCTGGAGGCGGCCCTCGAATGGCAATCGCAGGACTTCGAGGCACGTACCGACATCGTCTGTTCCTTCACGGACCGCGCTGCCGGCCTCGACCTCGACCGGGACCGCGCCACCGCCGTTTTTCGTATCTTCCAGGAGATCCTCACCAACGTCGCCCGCCACGCCGAGGCGGCCCACGTCGACATCCTCCTCGACGCCGACGCCGAGCGGCTCCTCCTTCGGGTGGCGGACGACGGGCGGGGCATTCGCGAGGAAGACCTTCAGAACACGAAGTCGCTCGGCGTGCTGGGCATGCGCGAGCGGGTCCTTCCCTGGGGAGGGCGCGTCCACTTCTCCGGGTCGCCAGGGCAGGGCACCACGGTGACGGTGGTCGTGCCGCTGGCCTCCTGAGGGGCGCGCGCGAACTGACGAAAGGAGGAGTGGACGAGAGGACGAAACGCCTCCTTCATGGTCGCGCTTTCCCCACAGCCTAGCGCCGGCTCTCCGGCTCTCCGAGTCTTTCTTCGGCTCGTTCATCCAAAAACGCCGCCGTTTGTCCTTAGTGCGGTGCTTCACTTACTTGATGGTGCGCAGCGAATATGATAAACGTGCTCGTAGCGGATGATCACGCAGTGGTTCGAAAAGGCCTCGTGCAGATTATCTCGGAGACGATGGACATGGAGGTGACCGCCGAGGCCAGCAGCGGCGCCGAGGTACTCGACCACGTCCGCGATAAGGACTTCGATGCCGTCGTGCTCGACCTCAACATGCCGGGGCAGAGCGGGCTCGATACGCTCAAGCAACTCAAAGCCGAGCAGCCGAAGTTGCCCGTCCTCGTGCTGAGTGTCCACGCCGAGGATCAGTACGCGGTGCGCGTGCTGCGCGCCGGGGCTGCGGGCTACCTCTCCAAAGAAAGCGCGCCCGATCAGCTTGTCAAGGCGCTCCGCAAGATCGCCGGGGGCGGGCGCTTCGTCAGCCCCGCCGTGGCCGAGGCCCTCCTCTCGCACCTCGATCCCAACGCCGGGGGACCGCTTCACACCCAACTCTCCGACCGCGAGTTTCAGGTGATGCGCCTGCTGGCCCAGGGCAAAACCGTCACCGAGATCGCCGAGATGCTTTCGCTCAGCGTGAAGACCATCAGCACCTACCGCTCGCGTGTGCTCGACAAGATGCATATGCGGAGCAACGCCGAACTGACCCACTACGCCATCAAGAACGAACTGGTCTATTGAACAAGGCATCGGAAGGGTTGGTGGAGGGCAAGAAGGATCCGCACTATTTCCTGACCGCCCGAGGAAAGCATCTTTTCCGGATAATTTGACGCGTTGCTATCATTTCATTGGTCTCAATCTTACCTTGGCAGGACCGGCATCGGCCGGGTAAAGCTTTCCCCATCATTCAACTCCTTAAGACGATGCTTTACACATCAAGAGAAGGAACGTTTGCGCTCGAATTGGAAGGCCGTAGCGGCACCCCGGTGCTTGCCGTACCCAACCTCGTCAATGGCAACATCGTTCAGGTGACGACCAATTTCATGGGCAGTGCCGGCAACGGTTTTTATTACACGATCCAGCCCACGAGCGACGAATTCGTTGAAGCGCTCACGCCCACGTGGGGCGTTTTCCAGGGGGTTGCCGGCTGGGCGGCCTGCACCCGCTTCACGCTTTTTCGTATCCAGAATATTCCGCCCCAGGATCCGATCGAGGAGGTTGATTTCGAAGTGTTCTTTTCAGCGCGCGATCTCGGGGGACCGGGGCGGCTGAACAACTTCTTCCTGAGCGCCCGCGTTGTTTCAAACCTGCAGTAGCACAGGAAAGGCAGGGGCTGCTTTGCGATTTTTTCCCATTCGGAGCCGCGTATCGGAGGCGGCGAGGTGGTAGTTTGAGCTTTTCCGCCTCACCAGTCGCCGAATGGAAGATGAAGACGCCTGCGCTCCTCTTTTCGCTTGCTCTCCTCGCGGTCTCGCTCGTTATGATCAACCCGGCGGCGGCGCAGTCGCGGGGGGGTGTGGGTATCGGCGGGCAGATCGGCGATCCGAGCGGCGTCACGCTCAAGTTTGCCACCTCGCGCGGCTACGCCCTCGATTTCCTCGCCGCCTGGGATCTCAACGACGACTTCTTCTTCCTCAACGTTCACGCCCTTTACGAGCGGAGCTTGGGCACCGAGCCGGGCCTCAACTTCTTCTTCGGCCCCGGCGGCTTCGTGGGCTTCTTCGATGGCAACGGGCGCGGCAATGATGACGCCGTCGTCGGCATCAGCGGCACGTTTGGCGTCAACTACTACATCGACCGCTTCGAACTTTTCGCCCAACTCACCCCCCGCCTCGCCCTCATCCCCGAAACCGACGGCGACCTGGGCGGGGGCGTCGGCGTGCGGTTCTACTTCTGAGCGGCGTGGCGTGAGAAATCTGTCCGGCCACTGTTTTTCAAGCGTCGATGGAAGCCTTGGCTGATGGGGTGCCGCAGCGCATGCGCGCGGTAGCCCAGGCGGAGGGCGAGGAGGAGGAGCAGCGGCAGGAGTGCGGGCGGCAACTCCTGCGGCCAGAAGAGCCAGCCGACCACCACGCCGAGCGACGCCACGGTGGCGGCGGCGAGGTAGCCGAAGAGCAGGCGGCCCCCTCGGTGGCGGGCGAGCGCCACGGCGGCTACGACGTGTGTCGGCCAGGCCCACAGCAGGTTCCAGTTGGGGCCGGTGACGTGGTGGAGGGTGACGCCCCACATGAATGCCATCAGCAGGCCCGCCGCGCCTACCACGCCCAGCAGCAGCACATCCGGCCATCGCCGCTTCGGGAAGGCGCTCTGGCGCAGGCCGAGGAGCGTCGCGACCAATGCCCCGGCGAACAGCCCCCATGCCAGGAGGCTCGGCCACGGGAAGGCCGTCTCGAACGTCTCGTAGTCCTCCACCCACGTCAGGGTATCGCGCCGGGCCACGAGCGGGCGCGTCGTGCCGTTCACTTCCACCGTCGCCGCATCCAGGGCATCCATCAGGTAGACCGGGAGGAACATCGCCTCGCGGGGCGTGGCGGTGCGGTCGGTGGGGCTGCCCAGGAGCAGGTCGAGGCCGAAGTCGAGGAAAGGGTTTTCAGCGAGGTACGGGTCGATGAGGTCGCGGAAGGTGCCGGGGGGCGGGGCAGGGGCAAAGCGGAAAGCGTCG
>JAHEMB010000280.1 GCA_024643915.1 Rhodothermaceae bacterium
ATCAGTTTCATTGGATGGTTCCTCGTCAAAGATTTTAGAGGTGGTAAAGGATGGTTGGTTGTGGCGCTGGTGTTCAGCGCTTATGCGTATTAGGAGTGCTTCTTTGGCGGGGAGGGGCGAAAGGATCTGCCTTGCTCAAGGGGGTTCGTCACGTCCTTCCACCCCCCCGCTCACCGGAGGGAACAGCCACGGAGTCGTGGCCCGTTCTGCGTCGCATTTTAGCACAATCCCGGCCCCCGGCGTTATCCCGTTTCGCTCGAAAACTGTTACCCTGGGGGCCATGCGCGAAATGCAGCAGGGCCTGCGCGATTTGTGTTCGTCTGGCGGCCAGAAGGACGGCAACCCTTCAATAAATGGCCCGGATAGCCACGGCAGCCGGTGGAAGAAGTGGTGAAAGCGTGCCGGCTGTTGCTCTTCGAGCGTCTTCCCTGGGCCCCCATATTGCGAGCAGGGCTGTTAAGTTCTGCTTCGGCGTTACAGATGGAGTTCCCCTCCTCGACAGGAGGGGACAGGGGTGGTGGATCCGTTACGCCATGGCTGGCCTTATTTCGACCACCCCGCCTGCCGGCACCCCTCCTGACCAGGAGGGGAATTCCGTAGAATAGTTTATTTCGTTGAGAACTTAACAGCCCTGCCATATTGCGAGGGAGGCACGCCAGTGCGCTCGCGGAAGCACCCGGCAAAGGAGGGCGGGCGCTCAAAGCCCCCAGCAAGGCGGCCTCGCCCACGCTGCCGCCTCGAAAAACGACTGCTACGAAAGTCGGCGGTAGGCGCCGCATGCTCCTGTCGGCTCAGCGAATGGTTCTCCTCCTGAGCGACCGGGAGCGGCTGACGTGCAGAACGTCGGCTACTACTCTTGAACATGTAGGCGCCTGCGCTGCACGCCGCCGCGAAAAAAAGCAGGGGCGGCAGATCGAATCCGCCGCCCCCGCCTGCCGGAAGCCGCCCTTTTGATGAGGGGCTGGACTACAGATGGATCTCACACATGAGGGAGCGAGCGCCCCCGGCGGCCTACACGTCCTCAGGGAAGGAGAAGGGGCAGGGCGAGGACTGCACGAAGGTCAGGTTGTTGTTCGCCTTGTCCAGCGCATTCTTAAGCGCCTCCTGGTAGGCGCGGAACGGGCTGCCCGCCGGCGTCGAGCCATGCAATCCCAGCTCGGCGTTCGCCTCGTCGATGATGTCGTTCACCGTCGCGAAGCCGAGCGCGTTCGCAGAGGTGGTGCCCGGTGCGTAGATCAGCGCGGCCCCGCTCACCCCGCCGGAGAGGACGTTGGCCTTCATGGCGGCCAGTTGCGCCGAAAGCATGTTCGCCATGTTCGCCGCATTCGCGCCCGTCAGAAAACTCTGGAAGGTGGCAAGGCTCACAACGCCGAGCAGGTTACCATCGGCCTTGCGCAGATTCAACGCGAGCACCTGGTTCAGGATGGCGTTGCTGTTGGCCTTGAGGATGTTGCCGCCGTTCTTGTTCGACCAGAAGCCGAGCGTCTTACCGCCGCCGGCCCCGACGCAGACGTTGCCGAACGCCACGGTCTCGTCGCCGTCCTCCGGGAGCGTGATATCGACCGGGTTCGGGGTGGTGGGGAACCAGTTGGTCTCCACGGGCGCGAACTCGGAGACGATATAGTCGTCCGGGGCGAGAACGATGTCCACCGTCGTGTAGCGGATCAGGTCGATGCCGTCCTTGATACGGACCTTCCAGCCGGTGATGAGGTCCTCGGCATCGTTGGTGCCGTTAGCGTTGGCGTCGTAGAACTTGATCACGTGCAGGGTCGCCTCCGAAAGCGGACCGACCTCTCCGTCTTTCACCTTGAAGTTGTCCGTCTTCGAAGCATTGTTGGGGAACGTAGACGACGTACTCACCCACACTTTGTATTCCCCGCCGGGGTTGCCGGTGTCGTCGTAGCCTGGGACGGTGAAGCCGCTGGAGGCGCTCAGCACGATGGCGGAGAGTTGGTAACACAGCACGAACTGACCGTTCAGCACCGTGGCGACAGGCGCGAGGCTTTTGCCCAGCACCGTCCCGCCCGGTTCGGTAACCTGCACGTAGTAGGTGCCGTCCGGCAGCCCGGCCGCACCCGGACGGTGCGGCCCGCCATCGAGGTAGACGGCGTCCTTGCTCGCGTAGATGTTCAGGTCCACACCGGAGCAGACCGCGTCGGTCGTGAAGATGGCCCCGGTGAGGCCGCCTCCGCTGGCGTTGGCGCCGCTTATTTGAGAGGAGCCCAACGGCGTGTCGAGTTCAGGAGCGACGAGGGTCGCCTCGTCGCTACACGCAGAGAGAAGGAGCAGAAGCGTGAGTGCGGAGCAAAGGGCAAGCTTTTTCATGACGGCACCTCCATGAGGATCGGGGTTGAAACCAGGTGCACGGCATTGCGGGATCACTTAGGGATGCCCGGTCCACGCAGTCGAGCGATAGGCTGGTCATGGTGACCATCCTCCTGCGTTGATATGAGGAGGGGTCGGAGGCGCTACGTTAAGGAGCGGAAGGCAGTCGCGCTGTTCCTTTTAGCGCAAATCCTGTCTCTGAGGAGCTATGAGCGAAAAGTGTTAGAGTATGCACAACATCTATTCCTGCAGTATCTATTCCCGCAGTGGAGAGGCGACAGAAGCAGCTCCCCAGAGGGATGAAGAGAAGGGTCTAATCGCTCGCTGAGGTAGGATCCGTGTGCCCCTGCCGGGCCAGGTATTTAGAGGGAGGCACGCCGAAGCGCTCGCGGAAGCACCTGGCGAAATAGGGCAGGTTCTCAAAGCCCACGGCGAAGGCGATCTCGCCCACATTACCGGCCCGTTGCTCCAGGAGCTGCGCCGCCCGGTCGAGCCGGAAGCCCCGGATGAAGGCCACCGGGGGCATGCCCGTGAGCGCGCCCAAGCGCCGCTTCAACTGCGACTCACTCAGGCCCACCGCCGAGGCGACATCTCCCACGGTGAGGTCCGGATCTTCGATGCGGGCCTCGACGGCCTCTCGGACCCGGTCGAGGAAGAGGGCGTCGGCGGGGCGGGCCACCACGCCGCTGGGCTGGATGACGACCTCCTCGCTGAACCGGGCACGCAGCGCCTGCCGCGAGCGAATGAGATTGTCTACGCGCATAAGGAGCTCGCGCGCGCTGAAGGGCTTGGTGAGGTAGTCGTCGGCGCCCGTCTGTAGCCCTTCGAGACGATGCTCCTCGTCGGCGGCGGCCGTGAGCAGGATGACGGGGAGATCGCGGAGGCGTTCGTCCTGCCGGAGGCGCCGGCAGAAGGTGAGCCCGTCCATGCCGGGCATTACCACGTCGCTAATGACGAGGTCGGGAGAGAGGGCGCGGGCGCGTTTCAGGCCCTCCTCCCCGTCGGCGGCCTCGGCGATGCGATAGGTACCGGCGAGGTGGCTCACGATCAGTTCACGTACATCGTCGTTGTCCTCGACGACGAGTACCAGAGGGCGCGGCGCTTGCCCCGTAGCCGCGAGGTCGCCAGGCGGCGCCTCCAGGCTGGAGCGGGCCGGGGCGTGGGCTGCCATCGGGAGATCGGCCAGGTAATCTGCACGCAGCGAAAGGGGAGGCGCCTCCTCTTCCGGGCGAGCCTCGTCTGGCTCCTGAACCAGGTCCTCGGTAGGTCTCGCGTCGGAATCGATGATCTCGTGATCGGCCAGATGGGCACGGCCCAGGGGGAGCCGGACGGTGAACGTGCTGCCGAAGCCGGTGGCACTTTCGACCTCAATCTGTCCATGGTGCAACTCCACGAGCTCCTGCACGAGAGAGAGGCCGATGCCGGTGCCGGCGGGGCGCTGTCCCGTGGCCTCGGCCTGGAAGAAGCGATCGAAGATATGGGGGAGGCTCTCCGGGGAGATCCCCACGCCGGTGTCACGCACGCTGATCTCGGCCCAGCCTGTGCCTCTGGCGTTCGCAGGCGTGTCAGTTTCTCGAACCGTCACCATCACCTTGCCGCCGGGCGGAGTGGCCTTGAAAGCGTTGGAGAGGAGGTTGAGCACGATCTTCTCCAGCTTGTCCCGGTCGAAATAGAAGGAGAGGGCAGGCTGGGCAGGGGTGAAGAGGATGCTGGTGTGCAACCGCTCCGCCTCCGATTGGAAGATCCGGGTGAGACTCCGCAGGAAAGGCACCACGTCGGCCTGGACGGTGTGGAGCGCCATGCCGCCGGCCTCAAGCCGCGAGAGATCGAGCACCTGGTTGATGAGGCGAAGCAGGAGACGGGCGTTGCGGAGGGCGACCTCTATGCGGCGTTCCAGGGCCTCGCTCATCGGTCCATAGTCGCCCCGGAGGGCGGTCTCAAGCGGATCGTTGATCAGGGTGAGGGGGGTGCGGAACTCGTGGCTGATGTTGGCGAAGAACCGATTCTTCAGGTGATCCATGCGCAGAAGCTGGATCGATTGATCCTCTACGGTGGCGAGGGCGCGCTCAGCCACGGCATGTTCCTGTTCGGCTTTCTTGAGGGCTGCCTCCGTCCGTTCCTTCTCCTCGTGTAGCGCGCTCGTGCGCGCCTCAACGAGCCCCTCTAATTGGGCGGCATGCGCTTTCAGGCGGTGCGTGCGGCGGCGGTGGAGCACAAATACCCCTGCGCCGAGGCCGATCAGGCAAAGGGAAAGGAACCACCATGTTTCGTAAAAATACGGCAGTACGGTGAGCCTCAACGGTGCCCCTTCGACCCACCGCACCCCGTCGGTGCTGGCCTCGACGTGAAACGTATAGTGCCCCGGGGGCAGGTTGGGGTAGTAGGCGGTGCGGCGGCTGCCGGCTTCCACCCATCCTTCATCGAGCCCGTCCAGCCAGAAACGAAAGCGGACCTGTTCCGGGGCGAGCATATAGGGACTGGTGAAGTGTATCTCCGCACTACGCGCCCCGCGTGGCGGCGTTGCCCGAAGCGGCGGGGCCTGCCGCTGGATCTGCACGGTCTCCCCATCAGCCACCACCTTCTCCACCGCGGGCGGCGGGGGCGGGGCCGTTGCCCCGAGGATGGCAGGATCGACGGCGGCCACCCCCTCGGTCGTAGGAAAGAAAAGCCGGCCATCGCGTCCTCGCCAGGCCGACGGCTGAAAGCCACCACTGCATTCAGGGGTCCTGAGGCCGGCATCCCGTCCGTAGAGGGTGACGGCGAGTGGGGTGGCTTCCCCTGCCGATGCAACACGGTCCGCCCCGAGACGGCCCTTTTCAGCAAGGGCTTCCAGACTGCGGCGGCTCACACGTTGCACGCCCCGGTTGCCGCAGAGCCAGAAGAAGCCGTGGCCGTCTTCGAGAATCGCTGAGACCCGGTTATCCGCGAGTCCATCCTTCGTCGTGAAGGTGACAAAGCGGCCTTCGGCGTAGCGGCTCAGGCCGCCGTCGTACGTGCCGATCCAGAGCACGCCCCTGTCGTCCTCGTAAAGGGTGCGCACATCGTTGCTCGAGAGGCCCGCTGCCGTCGTGTAGGTGGTAAAGTGGTTGTCCTTCAGCACGGCGAGCCCTGCTGCCGTGGCGATCCAGAGGGCGCCGTTGTGGGCCTGGAGTATGGTACGCACGTCGTTGCCTGGCAGCCCTTCTGCCGTCGTGTAGGAGGTGAAGCGTTGCGTGCCATCTGGACCGGTCGCCCTCCGGCTGAGGCCGCCGCGTGTGCCCGCCCAGAGCGTCCCCTCGCGGTCTTCGTAAAGGGCCACGACGAAATTGTCGGCGAGGCCGTCAGCCGTTGTGTACGTAGTGAAGCGAGACGTGCCTTCCGGGCCAGCCTCCATTCGGCTGAGGCCGCCCCGCGTGCCCACCCAGAGTGTTCCCTCGTGGTCCTGCCTGACCGACCATACA
>JAHEMB010000281.1 GCA_024643915.1 Rhodothermaceae bacterium
GCCGGTGTCCCCGTGTTGCAGGTAGGTGTCGGCCATGAGAGGGTAGAGCCACCACCAGTCCGGCTGCATCGTCACGTTGAGTTCGAAGAATAACAACGCCTCCTCCACCCTGCCCTGCTCCAGAAAAGCTTTGCCGACGCGCTGCATGGCGTTGGTGCTGAAACTGTAGACGTCGGCCTCGCCATATGCTTCGCGCAAAGCGTCAAACTGCGCCCGCGCCGCCGCGACGCCCTGCTGCTCCACCGTTTCGGCCAGGAGGTCGGCCACGAGGCGGACGCGCCGCTCCCAGGTGACGACGAGCGAGATATCCACCTCTTCGCTGGCCCACGCGCTGCCGTTCTTCATCACCTGCAAAAACGCCTGCTCCGACCCCACCCCAAAATCGACGCGGTTGATGGTGACACGTCCTTCGGCGCCACGCATGATGCTGTTGGTGTTGGGATAGAGCAACTCGTCGGTGAGCGTGAAGGGAATCACGACCTCTTTCGTGACGCCGTGAATGGTGAGCGGGCCGACGACCCGGTACCCCCCCGCCGTCTTCTCGAAGCGCGTGCTGCGAAACGTCAGCTCAGGGTATTGCTCAACGTCAAAGAAGTCGTCGCTCCGAAGGTGGCGGTCGCGCCGTTCCACGCCCGTATCGATGCTCTCGGCCCGGATGGCGACCTCCACCGACGACCGCCTCAGGTCCTCCTCGTCGAAGACCAACGTGCCCTCGTACTCGGTGAAGACGCCGCGCACCGGCACGACGCCCACGTAGCGGATCGAGAACCCGATCTCGGTATGCTCAGGATCAATCGTGTACGTCTTCGGCTCCTCAGCCAGCGCGACGGTAGCGAGGCAGCACGTCAGGAGCGCGAGGGTCGTGGAGGCAAAGCGCATGGTTCTATCGGCTTCTTGTTCAGTCGCTGTCACACAGCATAACAAGATCCCCTGGAGCTTGTGTAAGCTTCAGGGGATCTTGCTTCTTCCTCCCTCCTGTTCTCTCCGAGCGGTACGGCAGCCGTCCGTCGAAGGTTACGGGTTCAGCCAGTAGGTGAACTTCACCATGAAAATATTGTCCGGCCGGAGGTCGATCAGGCGGTCGAACGAGTCGCCGAAGCGGAGGTCGCCGAATTCCTGCGCGTCGGACCGGCTCTGCGTCCAGACGAAGAAGAGCGTCGAGCCGGGGCGGTACTCCCAGCGCATCACCGCCGTGCCGCGGAGGGAGGCGAAGTTGAAGTCCGGGTTGCCGACGGCCAGGGGCGCCGCCGGGCCGTTCGGGCCATCCGGGTCGGCCACGAAGGCATCAGGATCGAAGGTCGAGACACCCTCGCCGTAGACGTTGAAGTCGTAACTCTTCGGGCGGGCCAGTTCCTTGAACTCGCTGAAATCGCCGGCCGAGATGAGCGGCTGGGCGAAAAGCTGGAAGGAGAGCGCCGGCGAGAAGGTCCAGTTGAGGCGAAGGCTGGAAGAGACCGTCACCTGGTCCATGTCCGCGAAGACGTAGCGCTGCCCGAACGTCTCGGTCGCGAGCGGATCGTCGAAGGTGCCGACGTACTGCGTCTCTACGTGGGAGAACGAAACGCCGGGACTGAGCGAGAGGGCGACATTGGCCGCCGGGCGCCACTCCATCTCCAGTTCCACGTTGCCCTCGTTCCCCGCCTCCGTCGATTTCCAGACGTAACCTTCAAGCTCGAAGACAAGCGCCTTGCGGCTGTCGCTTTCGGCCCCGAAGAAGACGACGCGGCTGGCCGGATCGCGCGTGAGGGGGCCGCCGCGCGTGCGCCGGTTGTTGTTCGAGGGGGGCCGAAATTGCCCGCCGAAGAAAATCGACCAGTAGTTGTGGAACTGCATACTGTAGTTCGCCCAGAACCCCCGGTCGACCAGGTTGCCGTCGAAATCGTACGACTGCATGAACGACGAATTCAGGAAGATCCTGCGGTAGAACGTCCCCGGATCGCGCCAGCGGTAGCCCACGACGATGTGGCCGTTGATGTGGTCGGCCTTCCACTGGAAGCCCAGGTCATTGACGTCGAAGCCGGGGCTGATGGCGCCGAGGGCGGCGTTCACGTGGAGCTTGCCGCGCTGCTTGTTAAGCATCAGCCGCCCAGACCAACCGGTGAGCGAGGTCGCGCTGCTATCCACAGAGACGTGGTTGGCGTCGGGGCGCTGGAAGTAGTGCTGCGAATTCTGCTGGAGGCTCAGCAGCCGCGCCTCGGTGCCGCGCACATGCGAGAGGCTGGACCAGCCCGTCAGCACCCACGTCTTCTCCTTGTCGAGGAAGGTCCAGCCGTCGAGGCCGGCGGCGTAGGACTCCTCGTTGATCTCGTCACGCAGCCGATCCTCCTGGAATGAGCGCGCGGCGATGGTGGACATAAAACCGAGTGCCTGCCGCCCCTCGTTGATCTCCTTCTGCGCGCGGTAGACGCCGTAGTACGCCAGCGGCTCCACCTCGGCGCTGAAGCGGTCGCCGCCGAGGGCGAGGTCGGCCATCTCCCGCGCCGTCAGGGCCTGCACCGTGCCCACGTTCCAGCTTCCGCCGATCTGTCCCGTCAGCTTGGCCGCGCCGATGATGTTGGTGCCGTCGTCCGCGTTGACGAAGTCGGCCTCCGGGGTGCTACCCTGCGGGGCGCGCCCGATGCGGCGGCTGTAAAAGAGGTCGGGGCTACCCCAGTTGAAGCCCCAGTTGTTGTTCGCGCCCCCACTGCCAAAGTTGAACACGTTCGCATTCTCGATAAAGAAGGGCCGCTTCTCGGGAAAGAAAGTTTCGAAGTCGCTCAGGTTGACCACGGCGGGGTCCACCTCCACCTGCCCGAAGTCCGGGTTGATGGTGGCGTTGAGCGTGAGGTTGTTCGTCACGCCATACTTGAGGTCGGCGCCGAAGTCCGGGGTGATTTGCGAGCCGTCGTTGAAGGGATCGCCCTCGGCGGCGTCGGTGAACTCGGCTTTGGTGGTGACGTAGGGCACCACTTCGATCTGGCGCGGCGGTGTGATGTTGTGCAGGCCGGTCAGATCGTAGAAACGCGAGACGAAGCCGCTCTCGTTGCGAGGCGTGTAGACGAGGTAATCCTCCTCGTTCTTCCGGGCGATCTCGCGCTTGAAGTTGATGCCCCACACCTGCTCTTCTAGATCGTAGAAGCGAAGCTGCGAGTAAGGGATGCGCATCTCGGCCACCCAGCCCTCCTCGTCGATGCGGGCCTTGCCCTGCCATACGGCGTCCCACGAGTCGTCGTCCCAGTCGTCGTTCATCAGCACGCCGTCGTAGAGCGTGCCGGCGGCGTTAAGGGCGAAATAATAGCCCGTCCGGTCGTCGTTAAAAGGATCGATGAGGAAGCCAAAGAGGTCGGATTCGAGGTAGGCATCGCGCCGGCCCAGGCGGGCGACGATGGAATCGGGGGCGCTATCGTAGAGGCGGGCGGCGACGTAGATGGCCTCGTCGTCGTAGAGGAGGCGGACGACGGTGCGCTCGGTGGGCGCGGCGCCCTGCACGGGCTCACGCTGCTTGAGGTCGTCAATGACGGGGGCCTGCTGCCAGGCCGCCTCATCCAGCCGCCCGTCGATAGCGATGGCCGCGGTTTCGGCGAGGCGGGCGGCCTGAACGGTGCGGCGCACGGCCCGGCTGCTTTCCGCTTTCTCGTCGAGCGTGGCCGCCCCGCGATCCGCCTGGAATTGCAGGGCCGCCGCCGGGTCACACGCGAGCACGAGCAGCACACACAGCAGAAACAATCGTTGCATAAGAGTCTCCCTCTCTTGAGACTAAAGGTCGTAGCGTAGGTGAGATGCCGCCGGGGCCGGAAGGGTTGGGTGGGGCTTGCCGGCAATCAGGTTTCAACTACAGGTGTAGTGCCCTACGGGGCGATCTGCCCCCGTGTTACGACCGGGCCACAAAAAAGGTGGGGCACACTGCAATCTCTCACGAGAAGTTTATCGAGACTTGCGATAACCTTCTTCAACGACGTGCTCCCTGTGCTACCTTGGCGCCCGGCAATGGTCCCACCTGTAGATTTGCGGCCCTGAATGGCGCGGGCGTGGCATAGCGTTTGTCCTGTTTCTGAAACCTAGCGTTGCTACTGGATTTTAGAAGCCTGCGGCGGATGCCCCCACGTGCGCCCTCCCCCTGTTCAAGATGGTGAACGGTTTGAAAGGATTTCTCCTAGTGCTGATGCTGCTACCGGTGTGGCACGCCCCGGCGCAGATCTTCAAGTTGCCGCACCCGGACAGCACGGCGGGCAACTTCTTCGGCACGGCGGTGGCCCTTGACGGGCGGCGTGCGCTCGTGTCCGCCCCCGCCGAGGATGCCTGCGGTGTGGATTCGGGCGCAGCCTACCTTTTCGAACTAGATGTAGCGACAGACGCATGGACGCAAATCGCCCGGCTCGTGGCGAATGATTGCGAACCGGGCCGTTTCTTCGGCCGCTCCGTCGCCCTTAGCGGCGACCGGGTGATGATCTCCGCCTCCCGCGAGTTTTTTGCCCAGGAGCTGTCGAACGCTGTCTATATTTTCGAGCCGGACAGCGCGGGGACGTGGCGGCAGGTGGGCCGCCTGACTTCGCCCGGGGGCCAGGAGGAGGGCGCCTTTGCCACCTCGGTCGCGCTCGACGGCGACCGCGCCCTCATTACCACCTCAGGCGACCCCGGCGACGCCCGGTATCACGGCGCCGCCTACGTCTTCGAGCATGACACGGCTACCAACCGCTGGGAGATCAAAGCCCGCCTCACCAGCCCCAGCGGCACGCGCAACGGCATCTTCGGCGGGGCCGGCGCCCTGGACGGCGACCGCGCCGTGGTGGGCGCCTCCACGTACTTCCGCGAGCGCCCCGGCTCGGTCTACGTCTTCGAGCGCGACCCGGAAACGGGCCGGTGGAACGAAGCCGCCCGCTTCGGCGACATCGACGGCTTCAACATCTCCGTCGCGGTGTCGGGCGATCAGGTGCTGGTGGGCGAGAGCAAGGATGGCCGCCGCAGCACCGGCGCGGCCTCCCTCTACACCCGCGACGCCTCCGGGAAATGGGCCTTCCAGGAAAAGATGCGCCCCGCGCACCCCTACGAGTTGGGCGGCTTCGGCACCGCCGTGGCCCTCGAAGACGGCCTCGCCCTGGTGGCCGGCTACGACGAACAGCTCCGCTTCAACTACAACATCGACCGCGTCGTCTACGTGTTTGCGCCGGATGCTTCGGGAACCTGGAAGCAGCGACACGTCATCGACGTAGGCGAACTGGCCTTCGGCGCCGCCGTCGCCCTCGACGACGGGCACGCCCTCGTCGGCCAGGCCTCCGAGCAGCAGCCCGGCGCCGCCTACGTCGTCAAGCTCCGCTGAGAGCATCTGTTGTCAAAGAGAGGCTGAAATAGCAAGGCCGCGCCCGAAACACCGGACGCGGCCTCTTTCTCCTTCAAGAAAAAAGAACCTATGCTTCCACCGGCGAGGAAGCGAGAAAGTCGCGGAGGACGTAGTGGAGGATGCCGCCGTTGCGGAGGTACTCGACCTCGATGTCGGTGTCGAGGCGGCAGCGCGTCTGAAACGTGACGTCGGTGCCGTCGGCCTTGGTCGCCGTCACCGTCACCGTCTGGCCTGCCTTCAGATCGTTGTCGATGGGGATGGAGAAGGCTTCCGTGCCGTCAAGGCCCAGCGACGTCGGTGTCTCGCCCTCGGCGAACTGGAGGGGGAGCACGCCCATGCCGATCAGGTTGGAACGGTGGATGCGCTCGAAGCTCTCGGCGATGACGGCCCGCACGCCCAAGAGGATCGTCCCCTTGGCGGCCCA
>JAHEMB010000282.1 GCA_024643915.1 Rhodothermaceae bacterium
GTAGAGGTGGGTGAGGCGGCGGGGGTCGGTGCCGCGCACGTAGTGCAGCCACAGGCGCGTGTTGCGGAGCTGCTGCCGGACGGTCCCGTTGGCGTGGAAGCGCCGGGCCGAGGTCGTCACGCGCTCGGGCAGGAAGCGGAAGCCGCCGCGCTGGTGTAGCCGCTGCGTCATCTCCAGGTCTTCGAACATGGCCATGTCCGGGAAACCGCCGAGGGCCTCAAACACGCTACGGCGAACGAAAAGGCCCCGGTCGCCGAAGCCGAGGCGGGGCCAGGGCAGGCGCGTGGTGAAGGCGTAGAAACGGAGGAGGGGCGTCGGGCGATCGAAGCGGAGGCGGAACAGGCCAGCTTCCGCTTCGGGGTCTTCGAGGGCGCGACGGATGGCGGCGAACGCGTCGGGGGGCAGGAGCGTGTCGGCGTGGAGGAATAGCAGCACCTCGCCTGACGCTTCTCCCGCGCCCCGGTTCATCTGCACCGCCCGCCCCGGCGGCGAGATCAGCACACGCGCCAACCGCGCTGCCACCGCCTGCGTAGCATCCGTCGAGCCCCCGTCCACCAGAATCACCTCGGTTGCCCCCGGCTGTGCCTGCACCGACGCGAGGGTCGCCCCCAGGCACGCTTCTTCGTTCAAGGCCGGTATGACGACGGAGATTTGCATAGTGCGTGAAGCGTGATGCGTGAAGTTGCTCTGCTTCAGCCGATCCAGTAGAGCACCCTCACGTTTACTTCGTGAGTCGCTTTGCTCGTCTCAAGCATCATTACCAGAACATCTGTTTCATGCAGAAGACGGAGCCACCGGCTTTGAGGAACTCGCTCGTGTCGATCTCGATGGGCTCGAAGCCGGCGTTGCACAGATGGCGCATGGTCTCGTCGTTGCCGGTGTGGATCAGCACGTGTTTCTCGTCGGGGCAGTGGGCGTTGCAGGCGAAGCCGCGCCGCGCCTCCTCCTCAGGCGCCTCGATGAGTTGCGCGAAAAAGTGGTGGAGGAGGGCCAGCCCGTCCGCATCGAAAGCGCCGGGATAGATGAGGGCGCTGCGGGCGTCGAGCACGCTCAGGCAGGTATCGAGGTGGTAGAAGTCGGGGTCGTCGAGGCGGAGGGTGAGGATGGGCACGCCCAGCTTGCGGGAGATTTCGTCGTAGGCGGCGGGGTCGGTGCGGATGCCGTGGCCGCCCCAAAGCAGGGCGTGCCCCGGATGCCAGAGTGCATCGCCCATCCCCTCAAAGTCTGTTTCCTCTTCGAGCGCGAGCACGTCGTAGCCCTGCCCGCTGAAGAAGCGGGCGAAGTGGGGCACCTCGGCGCGGCGCTGCGGCGCGTGCATCCGGCTCAGTACGACACCACGCGAGCCGTCGGAGCGCTGGAACGGGAGGGTCTGGTTGGCGCAGAAAACCATGTCGTGCAGGCCCGCGGCGCCGGGCACCACGTGGGTTGGGATGCTCAGGTCTTCGTAGGCCGCGCATAGCGCCATCCATTGCCCCCTCGCCTCGGCCCGATCCACCTGCCCGATCTGCCCTTCCATGTGGGGATTGATGACGTACTGCACGTCGAAAAAGTCAGGGGCGGCCAGCAGCACGCGGCGGGGCCGGGGCATCGCCGGAAGCCCTTCCAGCGCAAAGTCGATCTCAGCGAGGGTATGGTAGACCATGCAGGGAGGCGATTGTAGCTCCCCGCCTACGCGGGGACAAGCTTTAGATTGTGGATTAGCTGCCGCGCAAATTAGCACGAAAGCAGGCGAAAACGTGCGAAAGAAAAATGAAAGGCAACGTTTTCCTAGTCCGCTCCATCGGCTGCTCATCGAACAGCGATAGCATTGTTCATGGATGATTTCTCATTGCCCATTAACCGTCGGCGGGCGGAGGGCCGGGTTGTTGAGAAAGGCCGGGTCGGTGAGCGTTTCGAGGAAGGCCAGGAGGTCGTCCACTTCCTGCTCGCTAAGGCCGAAGCCGCCGACGAGGATGAGCGGGTCGAGGTTGGGGCTGGGGCGGGGGCCGGTGGCGTAGTGCTGCACCGCCTCGCGCAAGGTGGCGAAGCGCCCATCGTGCATGTAGGGGGCCGTCACCGTCACGTTCCGCAGGGTGGGGGACTTGAACTTGCCGTAGTCGCTCCGTTTGCCGGTCACGTCGGAGCGGCCCGCGTCGTCCGGGGCGGCGTCGAGGCCGATGTCGTGGAAGTCGTTGTCGGTAAAGAGGGGGTTGCCGTGGCAGTGGAAGCACTCGCCGCGCTCGGTGAAAAAAAGTTCAAAGCCCCGCGCTTCGGCGTCGGTAAAAGTAGCCTCGCCGCGTTGCACCCGGTCGAACTTCGCCTCGGCCGAGATGAAGGTGCGCTCGAACTGGGCCAGGGCTTTCGTCACGAGATCCTGGGTGATCTGGGTCGTCTCGAAGGCGGCTTCGAAAAGGGCGGGGTAGGCGGCGTGATTCTGCAACTCGGCGAGGAGTTCGCCCCAGTCCTGGTCCATCTCATCGAAGTCCACGACGGGGTGGGGGACCTGCTCCTCCAGGCTCTCGGCGCGTCCATCCCAGAAGAGGCGGGGGTTGGCCCAGCCTATGTTGGTCAGGTTAGGCGCGTTGCGGAAGCCCTCGCGGTCCGCCACACCGAGGCTAACGCGGCGGGGATCGGAGAAGGCCGCATTGGGACGGTGGCACGAGGCGCACGCGATGCTGTTGTCGCCCGAGAGGATCGGGTCGAAGAAGAGCCGCCGTCCGAGGGCCACGCCCTCCACCGTCATCGGGTTGTCCGCCGGGATGGGGAGGGGAGGGAAGCCCGCAGGTGTCGCCAATTCAAGCGGAGTCGGGCCGGTCGGTTCAGGGGGATCCGGTCCTACCGTGCTCCCGCCGCCGTCGCACCCGGCGAGCAGCACCATGGCGGTCAGCCCTGCCAAAACAAAGCGAATCATGAATCCCGGCTTCGATCTATCAGCTACACGAATCCTTACCGACGCGGGCGCGATGGGTTCTGAGAAGGCGGGTGAACGCGATGCAACCAAGTCTGCTCAATGCACCTAATCTCGCAGGGTGACGGCCTTCACCGTGAAGGCGTCGGCGGCGTTGTCGGCGAGGAGACGCTGGAGGGGGGGCATGCCCATGATCATCGGCGGGTGGTCGGCGAAGACGAAGGTGTTCGGCGTCTTCCACCACTCGTTGACATTCATACTGAGGGTCAACTCCATCGTATTGGCGTCTACCCGTGCGGTCTCTGGGAAGGGCAGTTTGCGTACGGTCACGTAATTATCCAGCCCGAGGTGCGCGTTGAAGGGTGGCTCGGCGGGGATGACAGGGTTTATATAATTCACTTCGAGCTTGAGGTGGTGGTAGCCCCACACATCGCCGCCCATGGGGATGGGCCAGGCCATGTTGAGGTTCTCCGTCGTTGTGGGCAGACTATTCGGCAAGTTCTTTTCTTCGTCGAGGCCGAGGAAGAACGTCACGGCCGTGTACTCGCCGCCGGGCACGTCGGAGAGGGTGTAGCTTAGCGTCGAGGCGTCCTCGGCGTCGACGTAGTGGAAACCGTCTATCTCGTGGCGGTCGCCGTCGCTGTCGTACAGCACCACGTCGGAGATGTAGTAGCGGAGGGTGCTGACCCAATAGGTGTCTCCCGCTGCATTCACATAGGAGAAGGAGGAGTCGTCGAAGCCCAGCGGCTCGCCGTCTACCTCAAACGAAAAACTAAGGACGACCGTGCCGGGGCTCGTGTTGTCGATGGGGTCGGAAGAGTCGCAGCCTGCCCACAGGAGAGCCAGCGCCGCGATGAGAAAAATTCCCCTACGCATGATAATCAGGCCTCGGCTAAGTGTTTTGTACGAAAGATTTGAGAGGGAAAACAGGGAAAGGCGATACCACACCTCCCGGCTCCCACGACGGACGAAGAATAAAAGATCCAGGCGGCGGTTTAAAGGGAGAAAAGAGAGGCTGCCTTCGACAAATAAAGCGGGCGGCCTCCCGAAGGACACCGCCCGCTCGTTCCAGCAACCTTAGAGACATCAACGCATCGACGCGAGCATCTCGTTCTCGACGAAGAAGCTGACCTGCACCCGATCGTCGGCGGGGCGGATGCGGACGCCGTCGAGCGTTTCCATCATTTGTTTGTTGGCGCCTTCGCCCGCTTTCATCGCGGCCACGACGCCCTTCATCAGGTCGGCCACGTCCGAGGCGGCCACGCCGGGACGCGTCACCATCCACATGTTGCCGCGCAGGCCGGTCTGCTCGACCGTCAGGGTGGCGGCCATGTCTTGCAGCGCGCGGCCAATCTGGGCCATATCCCGCTCCATCGCCTCGTGCTCCTTGTGCCCATGCCGGGCCTCGTCGAACTGCGTGTCGATGCCGCGGGCGACGAACCAGGCGTTGCCGCCGCCGACCTGTTTCACCAGGCGCATCACTTCGGCGTCGTCGTCGAGGGCGCGGCCCGTGCCGGCGAGGCGGTCGAGCATGGCGTGGACCTCGGCCATTTCGGGCGAGGCCACCATCATGTTGTCGTTGGCGATGGCGAAAGCGAACTGCTCGTCGGCCTCGCGGGCGAGGTAGGCGGGGAAGCTCTTGTAGCTCGTTTTCTCGAATTCGCCGGAGAAATTATCCTCCACGTAGCCCAGCAGCCGCGCCCGGTCGAAGTTGGCGTAGACGACGAGGCTGGGGGCGGCGTCCTCGGAAGGGGCAGCGACGTAGACCTCGCGCAGGTCCTCTTCGGGGTCGAAGCCGGTGGCGTTGAGGAAATCCTGGAGGCGGGCGGCCATCTCGCTGTCGTCGCCTTCGAGCGAGAGGCCATGCTCGCTAAAGGGATCGAGCGTCTCGCTATTGCGGAAGGCTTGCAGGTCGACCATGCCGACGAACTGGGCATCGGCAGGCAGCACCTCGACGGCGCTGCGGGTCTGGAGCGTCATCTCGGCGACCGGCTCGTCAAGCTGCACCTCGCACCCGACGAAGAAGAGGCCGAGGAAGAGGCCGAAAAAGGGAAATCGTTTCATGAGGGTGGGGGCTGGGATGGGTTGTTGACGGGTGAAACGTGAGAGAGCCAGTAGCGAGGTGTTGCAGCGGAGCACCCTCACGTTTCACGCATCACGTTTTCAGAAGTCCCGGCGGGAGAAACGGAGGGCGGCAAGGCCATAGAAGACGGCGCCGAAGACCAGGGACGAGGCGAGGGGGTACCACGCAGTTACGGTTTCGCCTGCGGAGAGTTGCGTGACGGTAGGCGTGACCCCTGCGAACTTGGGCAGCACGTGATAAAAGGCGAGGTAGACGTGCCGCCAGGGGAGCGTGATCTGTGGCGCGAGTTGCTCTTTGGTCGCCAGGATGAGCGACACGAAGATCAGCCCGTAGGCGACGATGAGCGCGAGGGCCGTGCTCTCGGACAGCACCGCCACGAGCACCACCACCCCGTACATCACCGCGAACATCGCTACGACGACGAAGATCGCCCAAAAGAACTGGAAGTGCCAGATGCCTGACTTGAGCGACATCACCAGCCACACGGCGCCTAGCAGGTAGAGCGCCAGGATGAGCATCACCAGCCACACGCCCAGGACGTGCCCTGCCAACAGCCTTGTCCGGCTGAGAGGCTTCGACAAGAGCAGATCGATGCGTCCGCGCTCGAAGAGGCCCGGCAGGAGCGGCGCCGTGGCGAAGAAGGCCAGCAGGATGCCCACCCAGTACGCCGCCCCCGCCACGAACGACTCCACCTGCACCACAATCGTTTGCAGCGTGAGGGGGTGCGAGACGACCTCACCCGTCTCCCCGTCGCGAACCTG
>JAHEMB010000283.1 GCA_024643915.1 Rhodothermaceae bacterium
AGGAACGATGAACCGATTCTGGAAAACCCTGCTGCTGACAGGCACCCTCGCAGTGATCGCCCTGGGCGGGTTTGCCGCCTGGCATTTCACCCAACCGCAAGCCGCCACGCTGGCAACGAGCAGCACCGACCAGCGCCTCCTGCCGGTGACCTACCAACTGGTCAGCAGCCTCGAAGAGGCCGCCGGGCAGGCCGAAGCGCCCGCCACCGTGTACACCCGCCTGGGCTATGCCTACGTGCAGAGCGCGCGGGAGACCGGCCACGGCCAGTACACCGACGCCGCCGAAGCCGCCTTCCACCGCGCCCTCGAAGCCGATCCAGAGTCGTTCGAGGCGATGGGGGGACTGGGCACGGTGCTCCTGACCCGCCATCGTTTCGCTGAAGCCCTCGCGTGGGGCGAGCAGGCGGTGGCGGCCAACCCGCGCCTGGCCCTTTCCTATGGCGTCGTCTTGGATGCCCTCGTGGAGTTGGGGCGGTACAACGAGGCCGTGGCCGCGGCGCAGCAGATGGTGAACCTGCGGCCCGACATCGCCTCGTACAGCCGCATCTCGTACCTGCGCGAGTTGTACGGTGACCTGCCGGGCGCCATTGACGCGATGCAGCGCGCCGTTTCGGCGGGCAGTGGCAGCAGGGAGCACACGAGTTGGAGCCGCGTCTACCTCGGCCATCTTTATTTCCATCAGGGCAATTTTGAGGCCGCCGAGGCTGCGTACCAAGAAGCGCTTTATTTCCACCCCGGCTACGGCCCCGCGTTCGCCGGCCTGGGCCGTGTTTATCTGGCCCAGCAGCAGCCCGAACAGGCCGTCGCCAGCTACGAAGCTGCCGCCGAGGCCCTGCCTATCCCCGAGCACACCATCAGCCTTGCCGGAGCCTACGAAGCCGCCGGGCGCACACCAGATGCTGAAGCCCTTTTCGCTGAGGCGATTGACGAGCTGGAGGGCGAGCGCGCCAGCGGCATGGATGTGGACGACGAGCTGGCCTCCCTCCTTCTCAAAAGAAACCAAAACCTGCCCTACGCCCTCCGCCTGGCCGAAGGTGCCTACGACCGCCGCCCCACGGTGAAGAACGCAAGCCTGCTGGCGTGGGCGCATCACCACAACGGCAACCCCGCCGAAGCCAAGCGTTTCGCTGAGGAATCGCTGCGGCTTGGCACGCACGACGCTGTTCTTTATTACCGCGCCGGTATGATCGCTGCTACGACAAATAATAAAGGGCAGGCGAAGAAGCACCTGCAACGCGCCCTCGACCTCAACCCGCACTTTTCTGCTCAGGAGGCTACAGAAGCCCGCCGGATACTGGCGACGCTGTAGCCATCAGAACTGCACACGGACGCCGATGGATTGGGGGCCGACGTTCAGATCGAGCCGCTGCGCCAGGTGCTGGCGGTCCTGGTGCCGGATCGAGAGCCACCGCCCCATCGCCACGCCGATAGCCGCGCCGATGACAATGTCGGTGGCCCAGTGCTTGTCTTTCGCCAGGCGATTCAGGGTGGTACCGGTGGGAATGAGGTACAGGCCGTAGGTGAAAACGCTCGGGTAATAATACACCCAGGGCGTAATGATGCCGAAAGACGAGATGGCGTGCCCGGACGGATATGAGCTGTTGCCCTCATGGGAGAACGGGTTCTTGCCGGTCGTGGCGAAGAAGGCGTAGGGATCGTCCGTGTTTTCGGGCCGGTCCCGCCCGAAAATGCCTTTCAGCACGTACCCTAGCAGGCCCGCGTAAACGAGCGTCTGAAGCGACGTAAAAGCGGCATCCTGAAACTTCGTATTGTTCGTCAGGAGTGAGCCGCCGGCCACGAGGACCACCGGCAGGTTAATGCGCGGCCCGCCGAAATAGTCGGCCGTCTCCAGGGCATCCTTGAAAGCGCCGGTGTAGATATCGTGCATGCCGTCCTGTATGTCGTCGTCGAGCCAGGCCAGACCGGCGGTGAGGCCGGCGCCACCGAGCACATACAGGCCGGTGCGCGGCTGCACGGTCTGCTGCGCCAGGGGGCCAAGGTCTTCGTAGAACCGCTGGAAGAGGCGCGCCCGGCCCGCTTCCTGGGCCAACGAGGCGTCGGGCAAAATCAGGAGGAAGAACCCGAGCAACAGGCCGAGCGGTGCGGTGTATCGATGATTTTCGAACTTCATGGATGGGCCTGGGATAAACGAAGAGGGAGCCGCCTCAAAAGTAATCATTGCGCCGGGCCAGGAAAATCCCACGCTTGCAACAACTCGGTAAGGTGATGCAGCGCCTGGCCGACGCTCCCGCCACATCTGCCGCAGGAACGAGGCCGCCCATGTACTGTTGACAAGCCCCTTCTCGGACGCGACGCGGGCGGCTCCGTCCGTTCGTACCTTTCGCATCGAACGGGGAGAGATTTGTCCGGGAGCAGGACGGAAAACGTTGCCATGGTAGAGGAAAAAAGAAGGATGCGTGCGGCCTGGTTGATCATCTTAGCGAGCCTGCTTTTCACTGTGGGATGCGATCGGCCCGCCTCGCAGGCCAGGCCGGAGGCCGCGGGGTCGCCGGCTTCGTCGTCCCTCGCCTTTACTGATGTGACCCAGACCGCCGGGCTGGAAGCGTTCCGCCACGTCAACGGGGCCGCCGGGGAGAAGTGGTTTCCCGAGACGATGGGCGCGGGGGGCGGCTTCCTCGATTACGACGGCGATGGCCACCTCGACCTCGCCCTCGTCGGCGGCGGAGCCTGGGAGGCAGATGCTGACCGGCAGGTGCGCAAGCTGTGGCTTTACCGTAACCAGGGCGACGGCACTTTCGCTGACGTGACGACTGAGGCCCTCCCCCCTCGCCTCGGCGGCTACGGCTTCGGCGTAGCCGCTGCCGACTACGACAATGACGGCGACGACGACCTGTTCTTCACCACGCTCGGCCCCAACCATCTCCTCCGCAACGACGCCGGTGTCTTCGCGGACGTGACGACCGAGGCCGGCCTCTCTGATGACGAAGCCTGGAGCACGTCGGCCCTCTTTTTCGATGCGGACCGCGACGGCGACCTCGACCTCTACGTTGGCCATTACGTGGTATGGTCGCCCGAGAAGGATCTCTGGTGCTCCTCCGACGGCGAAACCAAGGGCTACTGCACGCCCGAACTCTACGAAGGCGCGCCGGGCCGTTTCTACCGCAACCGGGGCGACGGCACCTTCGCCGACGAGACCCAGGCGGCGGGCTTCGGCGTCTCGACGGGCAAGACGCTGGGGCTGGCCGCGTTCGACTTCAACCGCGACGGCTGGCCCGACCTCGTCGTGGCGAACGATACCGAACCGGATCTGCTTTTTCAGAACGACGGCGACGGGACTTTCACCGAGGTCGGCGTGCTGAGCGGCATCGCCTTCGACGAGCGGGGGCGCGCGCGCGCCGGCATGGGCCTCGACGTGGGCGTGGTGGACGAGACGGGCGAGGAAACGATCTTCGTCGGCAACTTCTCCAACGAGATGATCGGCGTCTATCGCCACCTCTCGGGTGGCGTTTTCCTCGACCGCGCGGCCACTTCGCAGATCGGTCGGCCGAGCCTGCTCACGCTCACCTTCGGCCTGTTCCTCTTCGACGTGGACCTCGACGGCGACCTCGACCTGTTCACCGCCAACGGGCACGTGCAGCCTCACATAGAGCGCGTCAAGGACAACGTCAAGTTTCGCCAGCCCCCCCACCTTTTCCTCAACGCGGGTGACGGCACCTTCACCGATGCAGCACCGACACTGGGCGGGGCGCTTTCCGAGGCGCTCGTTGGGCGCGGCGCCGCCTACGCCGACTATGACGACGACGGCGATCTGGATATCCTCGTGACAGAGAACAACGGGCCGGCGCACCTCTGGCGAAACGACCTCAGCGGGGCGAACTATCTGCGGGTGGCGGTGGCGGGCCGGCAGAGCAACTGGAGCGGACTGGGCACACGTGTTGTCGCCTTCGTTGCAGGACAGCGGCAGGAGCGGCGCATCCGGACCGGCTCCAGCTTTCTGTCGCAGTCGGAAAAAGTGGCGACCTTCGGGCTGGGGCGGGCCACCCAGGTCGATTCCCTGTTCATCTTCTGGCCGAGCGGGCAGGTGGATCGCCTCGCCGGCCTGGCGGCCAACCAGACGCTTCGCCTCGTAGAGGAACCTGGTGGGAAGCCAGCGCCATGAAAACAAAGATGACGGACGAAACGCCGCCCAAAGAGACGAGCCGGAAGCGAGCGGGGGCACGGCCGTCCGGCGCCGCCGTGGCGCTCGGGCTGCTGCTGCTCCTGGCTGCCTGCGGGGAGGAAGCCAGCCAATCTGCTCAGTCGCTGCAGGCGGTGCGCAGCGTACCCTCCGAGGCGCGGCCGCTCCTTGATGCGGCAATGCAGGCGATGCAGCAGGGCGCCTTCATCACGGCGCTCGCCCTGGCCGACAGCGCGGCACAGGTGGCGCCCGGCTTGCCGGAGACGGCCTTCATCCAGGGGCGTACCTATTTCGAACTGGGACGGATGGCCGAGGCCCGCGAAGCCTACCGCGCCGTCCTCGAACGCGACGCGAACTTCGAGGGGGCGTGGCACAACCTGGGCAACGTCGCTTTCCGGCAGAAACAGTTTCGGGAAGCCCTGCGGTATTATGAGAAAGAGGCCGCCCTGCACGCCGCCGCGCCGAACCCGTGGCACGGCATGGGCGGGGCCTACGAGTCGCTAGGCCGGGCCGACAGCGCACGGTGGGCCTACGAAAAGGCCGCCGAGGTTGACCCAGACTATATGCCGGCCTATCTGAGCCTGGCTACCTGGCACCAGGACGAAGGCGACTTCGAGAAGGCGCTCGAATACGCCCGCCGCGCCCATGAACTGGCCCCTGCCGATCTCGACGCGCGCTATCTCGTCGGCGGGCTGGCGTTCCAGGCGGGGCGGCACGAGGAGGCTATCGAAATGCTTACACCCGTCGCCGAGGCGCAGCCGTGGAACTACAGCGCCCTTTTCACCCTGGGGCAGGCGCACCAGCGGTTGGGGCACGACGCCGAGGCGCGGCGCACCCTGGCACAGGCGAACCAGGTGCGCGCCCAACAGGCCGAAGTGGAGCGGATCCAACGAGAGGCCGGCGACCAGCCGGAGAATTTCGACCGGCAAATCGCCTATGCCGATGCGCTCCGCCGCACGGGTCGTCTGGCGGAGGCATTCCGGCCCTTTCACGTCGCCGCCAGCCTGCGACCGGACAACCTCGCCCTGCGCAACAATCTCGCCACCCTCTACCTTCAGCGGGGCGACACGACGGAGGCCCTCGCCCGCTACCGCCAGATTCTTCAGCGGGATTCAACCTTCGCCGAGGCATGGCTCAACCTCGCGCTTCATTACGGGCGCACGGGCCGGCGCGAGGCGTTCGACCAGGCCCTCCGGCGAGCCGTCGCCCACGGGCAGGACAACCCGACTGTGCAGGCTTTTCTAGACCAGGCGCGCAGGAAAGATTGAATTGACGGGGCGGAAAGGAGAGCCGGAGAGTCGGAGAGAGGGCGAGCCGACGATTGCTGAGTGGGCAGCTTTTCCTCGATTCCTCGATTCCTCGATTCCTCGATTCCTCGATTCCTCGAATCACTCGGCGGCAGCGGCGCGGTAGCGTTCGAAGTAGCGGCGGGCGCCGAGGGTGTCGCCCTGAAGGATGAGCAGGCGAGCCTTGTTGTAGAGCATCACCGAGGAGGCCGGGTCCTGCTGCTCGATGGCGGCCAGGAGGGCGTCGGCTTCGTCTAGCCGGTCCTGCCGCAGGGCGAGGACGGCGAGGGCG
>JAHEMB010000284.1 GCA_024643915.1 Rhodothermaceae bacterium
GGCGAGGGCTGAAAGCCTCGTCCATACGTCCACACGTTCATACTTCCATACCTTTTCAACTCTGCATGAAAATCGTTTCGACGATAACAAAACTTGGCTGCTTCCTCGCCGCCGCCTTCCTGCTCTGGAGCGGGTGCGACGCCGGCATCTCGGGGAGCGCCTTCGAGAACCAGCCGCCCGACACCGAGCTGAGTGTGCGGGACAGCTCCCTCGTCGATAACCTCGGCGATGCGGAGCGGCTCTCCAGCACCGTCTTTGTCTCGTGGACCGGCAGCGATCCGGATGGCTTCGTGACGGCCTTCGAACTGCGGTTCTTCAGCGAGGGCGAGCCGCGAGGGCCAGAGGACGGGTGGGTGCGGACGACGCGCAACGACTCGCTCGTTTTGCTGCCCATCCCGCGCGGTGACCGCGCCGCCAACGTCGTCTTTGAGGTGCGTGCGCTCGACAATGAAGGGGCAAAGGACCCGCGCCCGGCTCGCACCGTCTTCCCCATCCAGAACGCCCCGCCAACGATCCGGCTGAGCTCTTTCGACCTGCCGCCGGATACGACCTTTCACGTCTTCTCTTTTGCCTGGAGTGCCTCGGACCCCGAGGGGCTGGAAAACCTCGACCGCATCGAGGTCAGCTTCAACGACACTACCAACTTCACCGCCCTGCCCGTCGATGCCGCCTTCGTCACCTTCATCGGGCAGGTAAACCGGGACGATCCGGGGCAGGCCGTGACCGAGGCGGACGTCTTCCTCGGGCGCGGCTTCCAGCGGGCCAATGTCACCGTGCCGAACCTCCGGCTCGATGAAGAGAACACGTTTTACGTTCGCGCCGTCGATGCCACGGACACGACAAGCGTGCGGGAGGAATACACCTGGCACGTGAAAAAGCCGGCGGGCCAGGTGCTGTTCGTGAACGATTTCCGCAAGTCCACCTTCCCCACCGTGCAGCAGTACCACCTTGGCCTGCTCCGCGAGTACCTGCCGCCGACCGTCGAGATCGACATTTGGAACGTGACGACGCCGTTCGCCTCCGGCTCGGCGGGCAACGTGCCGCGCTCGAACCTGCTGCCGCCCGCCGCCGACCCCACCATCAGCCGGATGCTGGCTTCGTGGGATTACATCTACTGGGTCTCGACGAACACGGTCAACAGCATCGGCGGCAACAACCTGCCGTTCGTGGCGGGCGCGCTCGATTTGTTCTTCGAGCAGGGAGGCAAGATGATGGTGCACACGCCCATCACCCAGCCGCAGAACCCCGAGGACAACCTGGGCAACCCGGCCATCCTCCTGCTGCCGCTGAGTGAACTGTTCCTCCGCCCGGACTCGTTGCAGCGCATGGAACTGCCGCGCAATGCCGCCATCCCCGTCGTCAATGACCTGCCGGGCGTGAGCGAGCCCCTGCCCGATCTTGCCTCGGCCAATTTCTACATCAACGAGTTGCCGTACTTCGCGGAGGGCGCCAACATCATCCCGCTTTATGAGGCCGATTACGGCTACCTCACGCGAAGAGGGGCGCGGGGCGATTGGGCAGAGCCGACCACGGTGGCCTCCATCAGCGCCGACCGCCGCGTGGGGCTGTTCGCCCTGCCGATGGTCAACGAGCAGTCCGGCGCGGACTTTTTAACGGGCGCCGACGGCGACCCCGAAGCGCCCCGCCGCGCCATCAAGCTGATGCTGGAAAGCCTGGGATTCCCGAAAAACTGAAAGTTTTCGGTTTCCGGTTTACAGTTTTCGGTTGGAAACATAGAACCGGAAACCGAGAACCGGAAACTGGAGACCAAACTGAGCCGATGCGCCTTTTTATTACCATCTTCTCCTGTGTCCTCGCCCTGCTACTGCTGGGCGCAGGGGAGGCTTTCGCGCAGGGCAACATTGCCGGGCGGGTGACGGACACCGACACGGGCGAGCCCCTGCCGGGCGTCAACGTGATCGTGGTGGGGACGAGCTTCGGCGCGGCCACCGACAACGACGGGCGCTACCGCATCAGCGGGCTGGGCGCCAAGGAATATTCGGTGCGCGTCTCTTTCATCGGGTTCGAGACGAAGCTCTTCACCGGCATCCGCGTGCAGAATGGGCAGACGACCACGCTCGACGTCGTGATCGAGCCCGCCGTCCTTTCCACAGACGAAGAGATCATCGTCATCGGCGAGCGGCCCCTCGTAGATGTGGAGCAGTCGAGCAGCTCCTACGCCATCTCTAAAGATCAGATTGAGGCGGCGCCGTTGCGCGACGTGCAGGACGTAGTCTCGACCCAGGCGGGCGTGGTGCGCGATCCCACCGGCCTCTACATCCGGGGCGGGCGGGCCGACGAGACGGGCTTTGTGGTGGACGGCGTCTCGGCCAAGGATCCCCTCGCCGGGACGGGCTTCGGCCTGGACATCGGCTCGAACGCGTTTCAGGAGGTGGAGGTGACCACGGGCGGCGTGGGCGCCGAGGTGGGCGATGTGACCTCGGGCGTGGTGGCCGTCCAGACGCAGGACGGCGGCGACACCTTCTCCGGCTCGTTCACCCACAAGCGCGACAACCTCGGCGGTCTCAACGACGGCTGGGACTCGAATTTCTACGAGGACCTCTACGAGTTCAGCTTGGGCGGCCCCGTCATTCGGCAGAAACTCAGCTTCTTCCTCTCCGGCCAGGCCCAACTCTCCGATGGCTTCACGCGGCAGATCGCCAACCCGGACTCGGTGCGCTCCTCGCTCGTCTCGTCCGACTTTTTCCTCCCGCGCACGGGCAACCGGTGGAGCGGGCTGATGAAGCTGACGTTCAACGTGGCGCGGGGGATGAAGCTGCAAGGGGCCTACCAGCGCTCGCTCACCGTCAACCAGAACACGCGCATGTTGCAGGTGACGGGCAACGAGAGCGTGGTGGCGCCGGGCTTCCAGTACGCCTTCATCCTCCAGCCCGAGAACGGTAACACCTACGCGCACGACAACGTGCTGACCTACCTGAAATGGTCGCACGTGCTCAACGACCGGTCGTTTTACGAGGTGCAGGGCAGCCGCCTCTTCACGCGCCTCCGCGCCGACGCCAACGGCCGGCGCTGGCGCCCCGAGAACGTCGATACCGAACTCGACCCGGAGAGCATCGTGCCCTACCCGGCCGAGCCTTTCGTCGATGCCGACGGGCAGCCCATCGACCCGAACGCGATGTTCGTGTTGCCGGGGCCGGGGCTGTTCAACAACGGCGGCATCGCCACGCGCTTCCACGACCATTATGCCGAGGAGCTGACCCTCCGCGCGTCCTACACGCGCTTCTCGGCCAACATGAACAACCGGATCGACGTCGGCTTCGAGACGAAGTTCAACGACTACCAATGGATCGACGTGATCCGCCCGTGGGTAGGCGCCCCGGTGGGCACCGGCGAGCAGGCCGAGGGCACCGGGCGGCTGGGCGAAAGCTCTGACATCTGGCAGGTGGAGCCTAAGCGCGGCGCCGCCTTCGGCACGGCGCAGTTCCGCTACCGGGGCCTTATCGCCAACCTCGGCGCGCGCTTCGAATACTGGGCCCCCGGCAAGTACGTGGACGATCTCATCGACGACGAGCGTGCCCCAATCCTCGACGGCGTGCGCGAGGCGTATAAGAACGATACGGTGGAGCTCCTCGGCCTGCGCTACAAGTTCCGCCTGCTGCCCAAGCTGCGTGTCTCCTTCCCGATCCAGGAGAACCAGGTGCTCTTCTTCAACTACGGGCACTCGACCAAAATCCCGCACCCGACGTTCGTCTACACCGGCCTCGATCCGTTCTTCCAGGACCGCTCCTTCTTCGCCGACCTGGGCAACCCCAACCTCGATCCCGAGGTAGACATCTCCTACGAGTTGGGGCTGCGCTACCAGGTCACCAGCAACGACGCCCTCAACGTCACCGCCTTCTGGCGCGACAAGTTCGATTTCATCACCGTCCAGAGCATCCGCATCGAGGACGCCACCGGGCGTGAGACGACGCGGGCCTTCCGTATCAACGGCGACTTCGCGCGCGTGCGTGGGCTGGAGGCGAGCTACCTCAAGCGCGTCGGCAACTGGTTCCAGGGGCAGCTCTCCGGCTCTTTCTCCCGCGCCACCGGCCTGAGTTCGACCAACAACGACGCCCTCTCCCAATTCCTCGCCGACGGCGACATCGACAACACGTTCGAGACGCCCCTGGCCTGGGACCGCCCGCTCGACCTGAAGGCCAACGTCACCTTCACTTACGACCGCGCCCGGCCCTTCCTCGGCGTGCCGGGCCTGAACCGGTTGCAGCTCTACCTCTCCACCACCTACCGCAGCGGGCAGCGCTACACGCCCGTGGAGTTCAAGGGGCGCGAGGTGAACCCGATCACGGGCGTGCAGGACTGGCGACCCATCTACGAGACCGTCTCCGATCCCGCCGAGCGTTTCTCCGAGATTGGAAAGGCGTGGTGGTGGTTTGACCTGAACATGAAGCGGTCCGTGGACGTGCTGGGCAACGACCTGGTGGTGGCTCTTGAGATCACCAACCTGTTCAACCAGCGCAACAGCGTCATCGTCAACCCCGTCACGGGAGAGGCTTACCCCGCCGTGGATGCCGCCACGACCGATTTCGTTGCCCTGCGCGGCAACGAATCGTACGACGTACCAGTGGGCACGCGCGATCCACGCTACGAGGACCCCGAGACGTCGGGCCTGCCGCCGTTCAACCCGGCCCGCTACCTGCCGCAGCGCCACGTGGTGCTGGGTGTGGCTTACAAGTTTTAGAGGCGCCTTACTGCCGCAAGACTATGCGCTTTGATCAGAACATCGTCGCTATGAGTGGGCGAAAGGGAGAAAGAGTGAGTGGGGGAAGTAGACTGCCGTGGCGCGGCTTGTGGCTGTGCTGCATCCTTTTCTCCCTCTCTCCCCTTCTCCCACTCACCCACTCGCTGAAAGCCCAGATTATCCCCTCCTTCGGCGGCGACCGAGCGGGGACGTCAGGCTTCCAGTTCCTCAAGGTCCCCGTCGATGCCCGTGCGGCGGCGCTCGGCGAGACGGTGGCGGCCAACGCGTTCGATGCCAGTTCGCTCTTCTGGAACCCCGCCCTCGCGGCGCAGGCGCCCACCTCCCAGGTCGGCTTCAGCCACACGGCTTATTATGTGGACGTGGCGATGGAGTACGTCGGCGCGATCTACCACCTGCGCGGTGTCGGGATCACGCTCGGCGCCAGCCTCCAGGTGCTCGACTCAGGCGAGATGGACGTGACGAGTGAGTTCGAGCCCTTTGGCACAGGCGAGACGTTCCGCCTCGTCGATCTTGCTGCCGGGCTGACGGTGGCGCAGCAGCTCACCGACCTCTTCAGCTACGGCATCACGGCGAAGTACGTCCGCGAGAGCGTCTTCGACCTCACCACCAGCACGGCCGTCTTCGATCTGGGCATCTTCTACCGCATCGGCACGACGGGCGCGCAGATGGCCGTCGCCATCCGCAACTTCGGCCTCGACGGCACCACCAGCGGCGACCTCGAACGCACCGTGGTGGGCGACCCGGCATTCATCATCGAGAACGACTTCGACGACGTGACGCCGCCGACGACCTTCCTCCTGGGCCTCACCTACAACGTTTTTCAGGACGACAGCCGTAACGCCCTCCTGCTCTCCGGCCAGCTCAACAACCCAAATGACAACGCCGAGAGCTTCAACGTGGGGGTGGAGTACACCTGGAACCGGCTCCTCGTGCTGCGCGGTGGCTACCGCTTCGGCGTGGAGGAGTACGACCTGCCCAGCTTCGGCGTCGGC
>JAHEMB010000285.1 GCA_024643915.1 Rhodothermaceae bacterium
GCGCCTGGTCCGACCCCGTCTGGCTCCCGTTCGACGGCATCGACCCGGATATTTTTTTCGACGACGACGGAACGGCCTACATCCTCAACAACGGGCCGCCGGCTTACGCGCCGCTTTACCAGGGACACCGGGCTATCTGGATCCAGGAGTACGCCCCGGCGGCGCAGCAGATGTCCGGCCCCCGGAAGGTGATCGTCGATGGCGGAGTCGATATCACGAAAGAGCCGATCTGGATCGAGGCCCCGCACCTTTTCAAGGTCAACGGGACGTACTACTTGATTGCTGCTGAGGGTGGCACGGGCGAGGACCATTCCGAGGTGGTCTTCCGCAGCGAAGAGGTCTTCGGCCCCTACGAGTCCTACGAAGGCAACCCGATCCTCACGCAGCGCCACCTCGATGAAGACCGGCCTTTCCCCATCACTTCCGCCGGCCACGCTGACTTCGTCCAGACGCAGGATGGGGCGTGGTGGGCCGTCTTCCTCGCCACGCGGCCCTATGAGGACGGCTTCTACAACACCGGGCGCGAGACCTTCCTCCTCCCTGTCCGCTGGCGCAATGGCTGGCCCGTCATTCTGGAAGGCGAGGCGACGGTGCCCTACGTACACGCGCGCCCCGACCTGCCGCCGCAGCCGCCCGCTGCCATCCCCCACAGCGGCAACTTCACCGTCCGCGCCGACTTCGACGGCGGCGCCCTGCCGCCTTACTGGAATGTCATCCGCACGCCCCACGAAACGTGGTACGACCTCGCGGCCACGCCGGGATGGCTGACGCTCCGGGCGCGACCGGTTCCCCTCGGCGAGCAGCGTGGGCAGCCGTCGTTCCTCGGGCGGCGGCAGCAGCATGCCTGGGCCTCGGCCTCCACCGCCCTGCACTACCGGCCCGCGACACCAGGCGACAAGGCCGGGATGGTCGCTTTTCAAAACGACGAGTATTTTTACGCGCTGGTTGTCACGAGGGAGGAGGGCGGGCCGGTGATCCAACTCGAAAGGGCCGTCGGCGGTGAGGTTGAAGTGCTTGCCTCTGCACCGCTCGATGGATCGGTGGACGGGCCGCTGTACCTCAAGATCGAAGCGTCAGGCCTGGTCTATAACTTTTATTACGGCTACCAGCCCGGCGCGTGGATCCCCCTGGAGGAAGGCGCCGAAGGAACGCTCTTAAGCACGAGGGTGGCCGGCGGCTTCGTCGGCGCATACTTTGGCCTGTACGCTTACAGCAGGAAGTGAGGCCCGGCTGCTTTGCCGTTCGTTTCGCGCGCCGTTTTACAGCTTGACAAGGAAAAGGATTAGCTCTATACTGAACAGATAACATGACTTTATCACTTCCGCGATTACCCTTTTATTGTGCATAAGGAGCCGGAACGAGATGCGTATTAAGGATCTCAGAGCCACGCCCGTCACGGTGCCGCTGGAAGCACCGCTGCGGCACGCGAACGGCTGCCACTGGGGGCGCTTCGTCCGAACGATTGTCGAGGTTGAGACTGACGACGGACTCATCGGGCTCGGGGAGATGGGCGGCGGCGGCGAGGCAGCCACGAACGCCGTCCGCGCCCTCAAGCCGTACCTGATCGGGCGGGACCCGGCCCGCCTCGAAGAGCTGCGCTTCCTCATCGCCAACCCGACAGCATCGCTCTACAACAACCGCACGCAGATCGCCGCCGCGCTCGAATTTGCCTGCCTGGATCTGCTGGGGCAGCAGTGGAGCGTGCCGGTTTCCGAGATCCTCGGCGGGCGGCTGCGCGACCGGGTGGCTTTCGCCTCCTACCTTTTCTTCCGCTACCCACATCCGAACAACGGCACGAGCGAGGTCCGCACCGTCGATCAACTCGTCGCCGAGGCGCTACGGCTGAAGCAGCGCTACGGCTTCACCAGCCACAAGCTCAAAGGCGGCGTCTTCGCCCCGGAGTACGAACTCGGCTGCTACCGCGCCCTCGCCGAAGCGCTCGACGGCGACTCGTTCCGCTTCGACCCGAACGGCGTCTGGTCTACCGAGCAGGCCATCTGGTTCGGGCAGCAGATCGAGGATATCCGCAACGACTATTTCGAGGATCCGGTCTTCGGCCTCAACGGGATGCGGCGTGTGCGCGAGAAGGTGCGCATGCCCCTGGCGACGAACACCGTGGTCGTTACCTTCGAGCAACTCTGCGCCAACGTGCTCGACACCGCCGTCGATGTCGTTTTGCTCGATACGACGTTCTGGGGCGGCATTCGGCCCTGCATCAAGGCGGCGGGCATCTGCGAAGCGTTCCAGCTCGGCGTGGCGGTCCATTCCTCCGGCGAACTCGGCATCCAGCTCGCCACGATGCTGCACCTGGGCGCGGTGTTGCCCAACCTCTCTTTCGCCGCCGACGCGCACTACCACCACCTCAAGGACGACGTGATCGAGGGCGGCAAGCTGGCATACGAGGGCGGCGCCATCGCTGTACCGACGGGGCCGGGGCTGGGCGTGCGCCTCGACCGCGACAAGCTGGCCCGCTACCACGAGCTGTACCGGCAACTCGGCTCCTATCCTTACGACCAGGACCCCCTGCGGCCCGGCTGGGCGCCCCTCATCCCCAACGACCGCTGGGCCGATCCGAAGGACGCGCGGGTACCGGACCTTGCTACCTGAACCACAGACTGCATGAAAATCGCGTACGCACGCCTCGGCCTGTTCCTTTTCCTCTTGCTTCTGGGCACCGCCGAAGCCCGGGCCGAGGACGGCTACGAGTTGTGGCTCCGCTACCACCGCGTCGCCGACGAGACGCTACGGGCGCACTATTGGGCCGTCCTCAACGACGTCGACGTGGCCGGCGACTCGCCCACGATGGCGGCGGTGCGCGATGAATTGCGGCGCGGGCTGCACGGCTTGCTGGGCACCGAACCGCCCAACCTGCCGACGACCTCGCAGAAGGGCGTGCTCGTCGCCGGCACCCCGGCGTCGTCGGCTACCGTGGCTTCGCTGCATCTGGGCGCGGCGCTGGATGCGGTAGGCAGCGAAGGATACCTTCTCCAAACGGCGGAGGTGGCGGGGCGCCGTGTTACGGTCGTTGCAGCGAATACGGATGTGGGCGTGCTTTATGGCGTCTTCCACCTATTGAGACTGATCCAGACGCACCAACCCCTTGACGACATCAATCTCGCCGAGGCGCCGAAGATCCGGCACCGGATGCTCAACCACTGGGACAACCTGGACCGGACGGTCGAGCGCGGCTACGCGGGCTTCTCCCTGTGGGACTGGCACAAGCTGCCGGACTACCGCGACCCGCGCTACACCGACTACGCCCGCGCCAATGCCTCTCTCGGCCTCAACGGCACCGTCCTCACAAACGTCAACGCCAACGCCCTGGTGCTCACGCCGATGTACCTGGAGAAGGCCGCTGCCCTCGCCGATGTCTTCCGCCCCTACGGTCTCCGCGTCTACCTGACGGCCCGCTTCAGCGCGCCCATCGAGATCGGCGGGCTGGAGACGGCCGACCCGCTCGACCCGGCGGTGCAGGCGTGGTGGCAGGCGAAAGCGGACGAGATCTACCGCTCTATCCCCGACTTCGGCGGCTTCCTCGTCAAAGCCAACTCGGAAGGCCAGCCGGGGCCGCAGGATTATGGCCGCAACCACGCCGAAGGCGCCAATATGCTGGCCGACGCCCTCGCGCCCCACGGCGGCCTCGTCATGTGGCGGGCCTTCGTCTACTCCGCCGAGGAGCCCGAGGACCGCGCGAAGCAGGCCTACAACGAGTTCGTCCCGCTCGACGGCACCTTCCGCGACAACGTGCTCGTCCAGGTCAAGAACGGTCCCATCGATTTTCAGCCGCGCGAGCCGTTCCACCCGCTCTTCGGTGCTATGCCCGAGACGCCCCTCATGATGGAGTTCCAGATCACCAAGGAATACCTCGGCCAGGGCACGCACCTCGCCTATCTCGCCCCGATGTGGAAGGAAGTGCTCGACGCCGACACGTACGCCAGCGGCGAGGGCTCGACCGTGGCGGAGGTCATCGACGGCAGCCTGCACGGCTACGCACACACCGGCATGGCGGGCGTCTCGAATATCGGCACGGACCGCAACTGGACGGGCTCGCTTTTCGACCAGGCCAACTGGTATGCCTTCGGACGCCTCGCCTGGGACCACACGATCTCCTCCGAGGAGATCGCGGAGAACTGGATCCGCATGACCTTTACGAACGACCCGGCTTTCGTCGCCCCGGTGAAGCAGATGATGCTGGAGTCGCACGAGGCGGTGGTCAATTACATGACCCCCCTCGGCCTGCACCATCTGATGGCGACCGGCCACCACTACGGCCCTGGCCCCTGGGTCGATGACCTCCCACGCGCCGACTGGAACCCCGTCTACTACCACCGCGCCGACACCCTCGGCCTCGGCTTCAACCGCACGGCGACGGGCAGCGACGCCGTGAGCCAGTATTTTTCGCCGCTCGACGAGATGTACGGTAGCCTGGAAAAAGTCCCGGAGAAATACCTGCTCTGGTTCCATCACGTCCCGTGGGATTATGCGATGCCCTCAGGCCGGACCCTCTGGGCGGAGCTGGTGCATCGGTACAGCCGGGGCGCCGCGCAGGTCCGGCAGATGCAGGAGTCGTGGGCGGGGCTCGAAGGCATGATCGACGACGAGCGCTACGCGCAGGTGGCTGCTTTCCTCGCTATGCAGGCAAAAGAGGCCCGGTGGTGGCGCGACGCCAGCCTGGCCTACTTCCAGACCTTCTCGCACCGCCCGATCCCCGACGGCTATGCGCCGCCCGAGCATTCGCTGGCGTACTACCTCAGCCTGAACTTCCCCTACGCCCCCGGCCACTGAGCCGATTTTGGATTTTGGATTGGGTCGCTGTAGCATCATCTTTGACAACGTCACCCATTCCACATTCCGCAATCCGTACTAGAAAGATGTCTGAAAACCCTTTCGACCTGACGGACCGCGTGGCGGTGGTTACAGGCGGCTACGGCGTGCTCGGTGGCAGCATGGCTGAGGCCCTCGCCGAGGCCGGGGCGAAGGTGGCCGTCCTCGGGCGGAGGCAGGAGGCGGGGGAGGCGAAAGCCGAGGCGCTTCGTGAAGCCGGCGCTGATGCCCTCGCCCTCACCGCCGACGCGCTCAACGAGGCGCAATTGCGGCAGGCATGCGAAGAGCTGCTCGATGCCTGGGGCCGCGTGGACATTCTGATCAACGCCGCCGGGGGCAACGTGGCCCGCGCCCGGACGGACAACGGGCCGGTCTTCGGCCTGCCGTTCGACGCCTTCGACGAGGTCGTCCGGCTGAACCTGCACGGCACCGTCTATCCCACCCTCATTTTCGGCGAGGCGATGGCGCGGCAAGCGAAGGGCAGCATCGTCAACATCTCGTCGATGGCGGCGATGCAGGCCATCAGCGGCGTGCTGGGTTACTCGGTCGCCAAGGCGGGCATCGATAATTTCACGCGGTGGATGGCGGTGGACCTGGCTCGGCGCTGCGGCGCGGGGCTGCGTGTGAACGCCATCGCACCCGGCTTTTTCATCGCCAAGCAGAACCGGGGCGTGCTCGTCAACGCGGACGGCTCGTACACCGAGCGCGCAAAAACCATCGTCGCCAAAACGCCAATGGGCCGCTTCGGCGAGGCAGCGGAGTTGCAGGGGCCGGTGCTCTGGCTATGCAGCGACGCGGCCTCGTTCGTCACCGGCACCGTCCTCCCCGTCGATGGCGGCTTCAGCGCCTTTAGTGGGCTTTGAGGCAGCGGAC
>JAHEMB010000002.1 GCA_024643915.1 Rhodothermaceae bacterium
GCTTGCAAACGAAGAGCGGGGAGCGGAGAGCAGGGCGCGATTTTTCTCGATCGCGCTCCCACTTTCCGCTCCCCGCTCTCCCGGTATCAACCGAAAGTCAGGACGCGTCCCTGTCCCTCATTACTGTGGTCAGGGCGAAGTATTGACGTCCGGCAGGTTCGGGGTGGTGCGTACCTGCTCGGGAGGCAGCGTCGGGGCGCGGAGGGCGCCGCGGGCGGCGGCGGTGGCGCTCGCCAGCTTCTCCCAGGCGCCCGTGCGCCAGACGCTCTCGTGCATCTGGATCACGTCACGCTGATGTCGCCGGTAGGCCGTCGGGTTCTCAGCGTAAAGCTGCGCGAAGCGGTCGGCGATGGCGAACAGTTCTTGTCGGTTCGCCGCTGTAAAGCCGAACGTCTTGGAACGGTCCACGAGGTCGGCGTACTGGCGGTCCCACTCCGTCACCTCACTACGCGGCGGAGCGTACGTGTCCTCGTCGAAAATGAACGTGGCGCTTTCGTCGAGGACGTTAACACCGCCCTGGCGGAGGGCCTCGCTGGCGCCGATAGGCAGGAAGAATTTCACCGGGGCGCCGTCCTTCTCCGCCACAAAGCGGACGTCGCCCGCTACCGGGACGAGCGCGCCGGTGCTGCCCTCGGGAAGCTGGATGTGCGGATTAAGTGCGCGGAAGCGTTCGTAGATGCCTTCTGCCTCCTCGTGTGGCCCCCAGTTCAGGGGCACGTCGGTGGCGTCGAGCACGCGCAGCAACTCGCTCAGGTGGGCGCTTCGCCCCGATTTCAGTTGCACGCGCTCCGCCCGGATCGTCTGTGACCGGTCGATTCTCAGATTTTCGGTTGCCTTGAGCGCGCCGTAGCCTGAGGCCACGTAGGCCCGCGAGTATGACTTGAACGACGAGCCGTTCGATACCTTCGGATAGCCCTCGGTGACGGCCCACATGTAGGCGTCCATCACCGTCGCGTTGGGCTGCACGAGCGGGGCGCCCTGCGTGAGGAACAGCCGGTACACTTCGAAAATGTTGCCGGGGCCGGTGTGATAGGCCGAGATGCCCGGAATCTCGTGGCCGACGGCGTTGACGTAGCCCTTGAGGAAAGTCAGCGCCGGCTCCATCGTCAGGAGGGGGTGCCACTCCTCGAAAACGGAAATCCGCTTGCCCGAGGCCGTAGTGAGGTCATAATGGTGGACGCCCTGTTGCCGGAGGACGTAGGGCATCATCTGATACCGGCTCCGCGCGCCGACGGACGAGACAAGTTCGTCCTGGTTGAACGTCTCCACCGTGCCGATCTCGGTGGCGAGCAGGCTCAGGCCGAGGTAGCGGGCCAGGCGCACCTCATATTCGATAAACGGCTCGTCACGCACCCGCGCCTCGCGGATCTGGTTGGCCCGGCCCCACTTGATAGTGACGGCGCTCTTGGGGATGCCCTTGCTGACGTATTTGTTGAGGAGCTGGTTGGTGGCCGCCCGGCGCTTTCCGTCGATGTGGCCCCAGTTGGCCTTGCCTTCCTGTTCGAATGTCTGCCGATCGGCTTCGAGGACGTAGCGTTCGAGCGTTTCGCCGGTGCGATCGTCGATCACGCGGATGGTGAAGTTGTCATCCTCCTTCTGGCGCACCTCGTACATGGCGAGGAAGGTGCGGAACTGCTTGACGAGGTTGGGCGAGGTGGCGTCGGCGGTGAGGACCGGCGCGGAGAGATAGGGTTGATAGAGCAGGTCCGGGTGCAGCTCCAGGTCGGCGAAGGTGAACGTCTGGCGCAGCTCTTGCTTCGCCGCCACGACGGGCGTGGCCTCCACGGCCTCTTCGGCCGGCGAGAGCTTCTGCATGAAGTTCTGGGCGAGGGTCGTCATCCGCCCGGCCAGGATCAGCACCAGCATCACCGCCACGAGGGCGGCAAACGTGGCAATGATAATATGATGCGTGCGGAACGCCTCTCGCTTTTTAACCGGCGCCTGGCCTTGGTGCTCCTCCACCCAGGGGGGTGCGTCGGGCACCTCCGGCAGGTCTTCCTCATTCCCTGCGCCCGTCGCGTCGGTCGCATGATGGGGCGCCGCGTCGAGTGTCGCCCAGGTGGGCAATCCGAGGGGCAACGCGGCGTTCGGCTCGGAAGCTGCGGATTCGGGATGTTCGTGCTCTGGTCGATCTATCATGGCCTCTGGTTCCTGTTGGCGTCAAGGAGCGGAAACAGTACTGCTACGGGTGCGTCAGGCGTCCGTCGCTGCTTCGGCAAGCGGGGTGTGGTCGGCGGTGCGGCGGGCGTTCTCGACCAGGTGGCGGAACAGGGGCAGCATCTCGTCGCCCATCCGCTCGGGGTGAAACTGCACGCCCATCACGGTGCCGTCGGCCTGCTCGATGGCCTCCACCACTCCGTCCGGCGCCCGCGCCGCCACGCGAAAACCCTCGCCCACCGTGGCAATGGCTTGTACGTGACGTGTATTGACGGCCACTTCCTCCCTGTTCAAGAGGTCGCGCAAAACGGTGTTCGCTAAAATGTTGACCGGGTGCGGGCCACCGCCGCGCTTGTGGCTGTGGACGAGGGCGCCCTCCTGCCGTTCTACATCGGCAAAGATGGTGCCGCCGGCCTGCGCATTGAGCAGCTGCATGCCGTAGCAGATGCCCAAAACGGGCTTACGCGCCTGCAAGAAGGCCGCCAGCACACGTCGGTCGGACCACACGCGCACAGGATCGGTCTCGCTGATGTCCTCGGGCAGGTCGCCGAGGAGGCCGTCGATGATGGCCGGCCCGCCGGTGATGACGAGCCCGTCGAGGAGATGAACGAAGGCATCGAGGGCGGCATCGGTTTCGAGCATGGGCACAGGCAGGGGCAGGCCGCCGGCCCGTTCTACCGCCAGCACGTAGCTGTGGTGGAGCCGCTGCTCCCCCGCCTCGAAAGAGGTTGTGATGCCGATGCGAACGTCCATGCGTAGGTTGCTGATTACCCTCTTCGCTTGCTGCGTGTCCTGCTCCTAAAACGGTTCGTCAACCGCGAACCCGAAGCTAGGTGTTTACACGAACTTAGAAAAGAGGGGTTCACTCATTTTACACAGGAATATTTCTGTTCAGGAGTTTTATTACCTGAACCTGTCAATTGGCGCCATGAATGGTTTGCTCTCTTATACCTTTCGTGACCTGAACAGGAAAAAATACCCGATCTCGGTGACTGCTTCTGATTTTACGCGGCCCCTCACGGTGACTTTGCGCGACGGCGCTACGGTGTTGCTGCGGACCGTGGCTCCGCACGACAAGCAACGTTTGCGCGAAGGGGTGGCGCAACTCTCGGGGCAGTCCCTTTACCAGCGCTTCTTCACTTCATTCGTGAAGCTGACCGACGAGCAGCTCCGCTATCTGACCGAGGTGGACGGCGTCGACCACGTGGCTTTCGGCGCGCTCGACGTGGGGGGGGAGGGGCAGCCGGGGGTAGGGCTGGCGCGGTACGTGCGGCTGCTGGAGGAGCCCAACGTTGCTGAAGCGGCGGTGGCTGTGGTAGATGCGTGGCAGGGACGGGGGCTGGGCTCCCTCCTGGTAGCGGCGCTCGGGAGGTGCGCCGCCGCAGATGGCCTCACCCATTTTCGCGGCTTCATCCTCGAAGAGAATCGGGGCCTGCTCCGCTACCTCAATGCCCTCGGCGCAGCCACCCGGCACAGCGAGCCGGGCCTGATGCAAGTGGATCTGCCGCTCTACACTCGGCCCGAAGATACGCCCCCGACGCGGGCGGGCCGCCACTTCGCTGAGGCGTTGCGGCGGCTGCAAGGGGCGGCGATCAGCCCTGCGCAGGAGCCTCCTGTGGCTGCTCGACGAGGCGGGGGAGGAGAACGGTGAAGGTGCTGCCCTCGCCTTTCTTTGTGTTTACCTCGATAGTGCCGCCGAGCGCGGCCACGAGCCGTTTCGCGATCGCCAGTCCTAACCCCGTGCCCTCGAAGTCGCGGGCCTCGCCTTCCGATTCCTGCTTGAAGGCCTCGAAGAGCTGCGGGAGGAAATCCTCGCCGATACCGACACCCGTATCGTGCACCTCGAGCCGCACCTGCGCGGTCTCTACGGAGGTCTGCAGCCTTACTTCGCCGCCTTCGGGGGTGAATTTGACAGCGTTGCTGAGGAGGTGATGCAGGATGCGCGTGACGGCGGACCGGTCGAGTTGGACGGGCAACGTGCTGGGCGCGAGTTGTTTTTGGAGCGCCACGCCTTTTTTCTCCGCCTCCCCAGCAAAGGCATCGACGATGCCTTCGGCCAGGGCCAGCACGTCGATCTCGTCCAGTTCGATGTGGAACGACTCCGATTCCAACTCGGCGAGGTCGAGGACGGCGCTGAGGGTTTCCTGCAAGCGCCGGGCGCTGCCGGAGATGTACGCGGTGAACTCTTGCAGGGGCGCCTCCACTTCCATGTCGAGGATCTCGGCGAAGCCCAGGATGGAGGTGATGGGCGTGCGGAACTCGTGGCTCATGTTGGTGAAGATGGCCGACTTGAGGCGGGAGGAGGCCTCCGCCTTGTTAAGCGCACGCATCAGTTCCGCCTCGTGCTGCCGCCGCTCCGTGAGGATCACCTGGAGTTGGCGCTGCACTTCCTCTTCGAGGTTTTCGTTCAATTCCTTGAGCGCTTTTGTCTTCTCGTCAACGGTGCGCTGGAGCTGGCGCTGGCGGGCGTGGAGCTGGCGCACGCGGAGCCTGTAGCCGGCCGCGCCGCAGAGGAGGGCGGCCACGGTGCAGAGCAGGTAGAACCACCACGTCTGGTAGAAGAAGGGGCGGAGCGTGAAGGCGAATGTGGCACCTTCCTCGTTCCACACGCCGTCCTCGTTGGCCGCAACGACGCGGAAGCGATAGTCGCCGGGCGCGAGGTTGGTGTAGACGGCCTCGCGGTGGGCGCCCGCGTCGATCCAGTCCTCATCCACGCCTTCGAGCCGGACTTTAAAGCGCACCGCATCGGGAGCGCCGAAGCTGAGGGCGGTGTAGCTGAACGTGAAGCGCCGCCCGCCCGGCGGCAGCACCGCCGCCGCGCGCGGATCGACCCGCACCCCGTCGGCCACGAGTTGCTCGATGACCACCGGCGGCGGGAGGGGGTTGCGATGGATATTGGCGGGATTGATGGAGGCCGCGCCGGCCACGCTGCCAAACCAGAGGCGACCGTCTCGGGTGCGCCAGGCAGGGGGCTGGGTGCCGCCGTTCATCTCGGCACTGCGGAGTCCATCCGTCTTATCGAAAAGGGTGACGGGAAGAGGAAGCGTGGGATCCTCGGCGTGAGCGTGCAGCGCCCATTTGGAGACGCGGGCGATACCTTGTAGTGTGCCCAGCCACAGGTGACCCTCGTCGTCTGCGAGGATTTGCAGCACGTCGTCGGCGGGCAGGCCGTCTTCGCTGGTGAAGCAGGTGAGGGGGGCATCTGGGACGGCGGGAACGAAGCGGCAGAGGCCGCCGTCGAGCATGCCCAGCCACAAGACGCCCGCCGCGTCTTCGTGAACGGTCAGCACGGTGGGGCTGGAGAGGCCGTCGCTCTTGGTGAAAGTGCGGACGGCACCGTCACGCAGGCTGCTGAGGCCCCCACCGTAGGTGCCCACCCACAGGGCGCCCGCGTGGTCCTCGTGCAGGATGGTGATGGGTTTCTCGGCGAGGCTGGGATGCGCCTCGTAGGAGCGGATGCGCCCGTCACGCCGGTAATCCAGCCCGTGCTCCGTCCCGATCCAAAGGGTGCCGCTCCGATCTTCGAGGACGGAATAAACACGGTCGCTGGAGAGACCGTCCGAGGTGGTGTAGCAGGCGAAGCGCTTACCCTGCTGCCGGCACAGGCCGCCGCCGTAGGTGCCCACCCAGAGGGTACCGCCGCTATCCTCATGGAGGGCGTAGACGTGCTCGCTCTTCAACCCCTCCGCTGCACCGAAATGCTGAAGGCGCCCCCGGTGCAGCCTGCTCAACCCGCCGCCCCCGGTGCCGAACCAAAGCGCACCTTCCCGGTCTTCGAGGAGGGTAAAAACATCAGATTGCTGGAGGCCCTCGCTGTTGCCAACAGGGGTAAATCTTCCCTGACGTAGCTGGTGGATTCCATCGCCGTCCGTGCCAATCCAGAGATTGCCTTCACGATCTTGATAGAGGCTGTGGATCCAAGTATTGCTCAGGGCCTCAGTTTCAGGGAAGGTAGAGAAGGTGCGTTCGTAAAAGCGACATAGCCCCCCGTCCTGTGTACCAATCCAGAGTGCGCCTACGGCATCTTCGTGCAGCGCGCTTACGTCACGGCCACAGAGGCCGTCTTGCGAGGTCAGGTGAGTAATTTGATTCCCATGGTGAATGAAAAGGCCATCATCAGTGCCAATCCAAAGTCGGCGAGCGCTGTCGAGTAGGAGGTCCCTCACCCAACGTTCAGCAAGGCCGGACGCCTCTGAGAACACGTTTGCCTTGCCCTCGTGCAGGCGGTATAGACCGGCCTCTGTTCCAATCCAGAGATGCTCCTCGTCGTCTTCCAGGAGTGAAAGGATGGCTACTCCGGATAGGCTTTCTTCTTTCGTATAGGTCGAAAACGATGCTCCATCGAAGTGCACTAGGCCATTTGTCGTCCCGATCCAGAGGGTGCCGTTGCGGCTCGTCAGCAGGGTAAGAATCTCGTCTCCTGGCAGACCCTCCTCTGTCGAATACGTCGTAAAGTGCCCGTCTAGCAAATGCACGAGTTGGCCCCCGAGGGTGCCGATCCATAATCCTCCTTCAGCATCTTCCGCCAGCGCGCGCACTTCGTTGCTATGCAGAACACGGGCGGTTTCCGTATCAAAAACCGTAAAAGAGATGCCATCGAATCGCACCAGGCCGGCCTGCGTACCGAGCCACAGGTAGCCGTCCTGCGACTGGAGGATCGCCGTAACGGATTTCTGGGGAAGGCCCTCATCATCTCGCCACGCCTCGTGCAGGTACTGCGTGACTTCGAGGTGCGGATCGAGCGAGCGCGGGGCCTGCGCAGCTCCTGTAGCAGGATAGAAGACAGAGAAGAAAAGGAGCAGTCTCACCGCCCGGCAGGCAACCTGTCGGAGGCGCCGTCGGTGCTCGTTGCAAAAGCGGCGGTGCATGGGCCAGGAAAGCAGAGCAGGGAGATGCAGGGCGACAGACGAGGCAGCGCGCACGACCACGTCACGTTGCTATCATCGGCCATACACGACAATCATTAAGAGAGGCGTATTCTTCAGATGCAGGAGTCCCGGGTTTCAACCGCCAGGAGCATACAGAAGGCACATAGGTCGCATCGAAAGATGCTTTTCGCTTCCCCTGCGCCATCTTTGCGACCTCTGCGGTTCGATAACTCCATCATCCAGATAGCCTCGGGGACTGCCGTCTGGGCCAGAGAAGTACCTGATCTATGAGCAAAAACGCGGCGATAGTTCGTTCCGGGTAGAGTCTATGCATCAAGGAAAAACAGTCTCCCTGCCGAAGCAGAGAGCCGCTCTGTGGAACGTAGTGTTCAAACTCAGGAGCACCTCGCAATCTTGCTGCCGCGAATGCTCTTCATCTCTTTCTGGGTGCCCTTCTTTATGGTTCACCTCGTTGTGTTAAATGCCGATTCGTGTCATACTTTCACCTTTAGGAACGTGAAAACGGGACCGCTCAGGGCACAGTCGCTGAATTTTTTCGGCCTCTTTTCCGCAGCGTACGGCTCCCGTAACGAAAGCGGGGTGAGATCCAGCCTCACCGCCCCGATGACCACGGGATGAGTTGAAGGGTAGGGATACAAATCTTGCAGGCACCTCTCGAAAAAATACTTTTCTCTATTTAAGCCGCGCCGAGAAGGGCCGATACCTCCGAAGACCTTGCTTCGCACACAAGCAACCTTCAGAGATATCCGATGCCTACCAGAACGAAACCCATCCGCGCGGTGCTCCTCGTCGCCGTCCTTCTCCTGGCGGGCTGCGCCGACCTGCCCACTACCCCCGGCGACGAAACGCTGCAAGAACAGCCGCCGCCAACCATTGCCCATCTCGACAGCACGGTAACCCCTGATCAGATCCTAGGGCTGCTCGACGATATTCAGAGCAACAAACTTCGTCTGGCGCATCTGTTAGCGCGTGCGACGAGTACCGGGGAGGGCCTGCTTGGCGGCCTCGCGCCCCAGGTGCATCTCATTCTTGGTTTCTCGAATTCCGATGTTTCCGCGCAGAGAGTGGCCCGCCGCTACAGGGTAGCACGGCGCTACGAGTACAAAGAGGTCTTCAACGGGATGGCGACGAGCTTGGCACTGGAGAACCTTGTCCCGCTTTTGACGCAACTCGCCACCGACCCGGACATCTCGTGGATCGAGCCGGACATCTTCATCCCAGTGGGCACCGGCGCTACGCAGGCGGTGGGGGATGCCAGTATGCAGGTCATGCCGTGGAGCCTGGAGCGGATCTACGCGCACCGAAGCTGGGCGCGTTCGGGCAATGGGCAGGGCAGGGTCAATGCTGACCTCTACATCGTAGATACGGGTGTGTATCACCCGGACCTGCGTGTGGTTCAGTGTCTGGAGGTCTTTGAAACAAGGGTGGGGGGTTGCGAGAACGCATTCGATCCAAACGGACACGGCACCCAGGTGGCCGGTATCGCCGCGGCCTACGATGACGGCGATGGCATCGTGGGAGTGGCGCCGGGGGCGCGCGTCTACGCTGTCAAGGTGCTCGACGCGCAGGGCATGGCCCAGCTCTCCTCCGTCGTCGCGGCTGTCGAGAGTCTCACGCGGCGGAAGCGCAGCAGGCCGGAGCGCCCGATGGTGGTCAACCTGAGCCTGGGCGCCGACGTGGAGACGGAAGAATACACCGCCCTCGACCGCGCCATCCGCGCCTCGACGGAGGCCGGTGCCGTGTACGTGGTGGCCGCCGGCAACGACGGGGCCGACGCCTCGACCTACACCCCGGCGCACTGCGCCGAGGCGATCACCGTAGGCGCCTACGGCACGAACCTGGAATACGCCTGGTTCTCCAACCACGGACCGGCCGTCGATATCCTGGCGCCAGGCGTGGATGTCGAAACCCTTTTCGAGACATCGATGCTCTACGCGCGCGTTTCCGGCACCTCCATCGCGGCGCCGCACGTGGCAGGCGCGGCAGCGCTCTACCTCGCTAGACATCCTGAAGCTTCGCCGAGCGAGGTGCGGGACGCGCTGCTCGCGGCTTCCCGGCCCTGGATCAAGGTGCGACCCCATGGAACGACGCGGCAGAGCGTCTTCGTCCACCGGAAGGCGATATACTGAGCCACCGACCTCGCCCTGCTGAGCCGGCGCGGTTTAGCGGGGCCTCAGGTCGAGCAAACGCAACGGGCGCGGGTCGCGGGCCACCGTCAGGTCGAGGGTGAGGGTCAGGACGCTTTCGCTTTCCAACTCGCCGGTGATCCAGGCATCGAAGGCGCTGTCGGCGAGCAAGGCGTGGAGGGCGTGCTTGATGGTGCGGTTGCGGTAGAGGCGGCTGCTGGTGGAGGTGCCGTGGATAAGGCGAACCTCGCTGCGCCCCCGTCGCGCGGCTTCCGCCACCACACGCAGCGCCAGCGCCTCGGCCTCGGGCACCGTCGCGCCGTGTAAATCAAGGGTGACGGTCGCGCCGTCGTCGTCCAGGCGGGGCATGGCTTAAGGCGTGGCGGTGGGAAGGAGGGGGAAGAATGGGAGCGGGGGAGAAATGTTCTGCCGAAGCGGGTTGTAAGTGGGTGGGGCTTTTTTCATCTTGAGTCCTCCATTCATCGACCACGGGCAACCAGCATGCAGCGCACCCTCTTCAAGACTACCCGCCACGGGCTCGACGACCGCCTCTTCCCGATGCAACTCTGGCAGAAGGCGAAGCAACTCGGCACCTGGGACCCCCGTGCCATCGACTTCAGCCGCGACGTGGGAGACTGGCGGCGGCTGGGCGAGCGCGAGCGGGACCTCCTCCTCCGGCTCACCGCCCAGTTTCAGGCGGGGGAAGAGTCGGTGACGTACGACCTGCTGCCCCTGCTCATGGTAATGGCTGAGGAGGGCCGCATCGAGGAGGAGATGTTTCTGACATCGTACCTGTGGGAAGAAGCCAAGCACGTCGAGGGGTTCAGCTATTTCCTCGAAGAGGTGGCCGGCGTACACGGCGGGCTGGAGCATTATTTCACCGAGCCGTACCGCCAGCTATTTTTCGAAGAGCAGCCCCGGGCGCTGAACCGGCTGCGGGTGGATGCCTCGCCCGAGGCGCAGGCCGAGGCGTCGGCCACGTACCAGATGATCACCGAGGGGGTGCTGGCCGAGACAGGCTACCACGCCTATTACTCCGTTCTCGAAAGCAACGACATCCTGCCGGGCATGCAGCAACTCGTTCGGCAGATCCAGCGCGACGAGGCGCGGCACATCGCCTACGGCGTCTACCTCCTCTCGCGTCTCGTGGCCGAACACGGCGAAGCGATCTGGCAGGTCATCGACGCGCGGATGAACACGCTCATCACCCTCGCCGTGCAGCACATCGCCGCATCGCTCGATCCCTACGGCGACGACATCCCCTTCGGCATCCGGGTGGAGGATTACCTCGACTTCGGCATGGCGCAGTTCCAGAAGCGGTACCGGCGCATTGAGAAAGCGCGGGGGCAGACGCTCGACGAAGTCTGCTACGGCATCACCCCTGGCGGCGACGGGGCGGCATTGACGTGAGAATGCCGTTACAGGGTGCGACAGCCTGAACACCCCCAGCAGGGCAAGGGTTGACTGCTCCGTGCAGAAGCAGTGTCCCGCTGAATTGCCCGTGCCCCAGGATCCCCTCGAAAAGACCCGGCAGGTTGCCGAGACCGTCGCCGAGCGCGCCCCGCGCTGGGCGAGCCAGCTTGCGCGGCTGGGCTATTTCTCCATCGGCGTCGTTTACATCCTCGTGGCGGGCCTGGCGGTGCTGAGCCTGTTCGACCTGGGCGGTCAGTACACCGGTAGCGGCGGTGCGGCGCGAATGGTGCTGGCGCAGCCCTACGGCAAGGTGTTGCTGGGTATGATAGCGGGGGGGCTGCTTCTCTACGTGGGGTGGCGGCTGGCGCAGGGTCTGTTCGACGTGGAAGGGCGGGGGTGGCAACCCTGGGGGCTGGCGCGGCGGGCAGGCCTCGTCCTCAGCGGTCTCAGCTACGCCGGCCTCGCGGCAGTAGCCATCCAGCGGCTCATCATGGGCTTCGGCACCGTGGACGACCCGAAGGACGACTGGACGGTCCAACTTATGCAGCTTCCGGGCGGGCGCGTCCTCGTCGGGATCCTCGGGGCGGTGGTTGTCGCCGTCGGCTGCTATCAGCTCTATGCGGCCTATTCCGCTGGCTTTACGGACTATCTCGACGATGACGTTTACGGCGCGTACGTCGGCGGGGGCATTCGGGGGCTGGGGCGGTTCGGGTTGGCCAGCCGAGGCGTTGTCTTCGGCATCCTCGGCAGCTTCGTCGTTGTCGCTGCCTGGCAATCCGACCCGCAGGAGGTTCATGGGCTGGGTGAGATTTTCCGCCTGATGTTGCGTCAGCCCTATGGCAAAATTCTGCTGGGCGTGGTGGCGTTCGGCCTGCTCGCTTTCGGCTTCTTCATGTTCGCCAAAGCGCGCTACCGGCACGTCTACCCACCGGAGATGGAAGAGGAGGAAGACGGCGAAGCAGCGGATGAGGGGCATGCGCAGGAGCGGCCTGAGGAGGGTGCAGCGGAGATGCGAGGCGAGGCGCCATGACAAAAGTCAAAGAACGTATCTACGAAATCCTCGAAGCGACGCAGCCCGCCGACAGGGTGAGCCGTAGCGTTCAGGGATTCATCATCGTCCTGATTGTGCTCAATGTGGGCGCCGTCGTCTTCGCCACGGTGGATTCGATCTATCAGCCGTACCAGCGCTATTTTCAAGCTTTCGAGCTGTTCTCGGTCATCGTCTTTACGATAGAGTACCTCCTGCGCGTGTGGGTCTGCACCGAGGACCCCGAATACAATCGGCCTCTCGTGGGGCGGTTGCGCTTCATGGTGACGCCCGGCGCCCTCATCGACCTGCTCGCCATCCTGCCGTTCTACCTGCCCAAGACCGGCGTCTTCGACTTCCGTACGCTCCGCGCGTTGCGCCTCTTCCGCCTTTTCCGTCTGCTCAAGCTGGGCCGGTATTCGGCGTCGGTGACGGAGCTGCGCAACGTGCTGGACGACAAGAAAGAGCAGGTCTTCCTGGCTCTCATGGCGGTGCTCGTGCTCCTTATCCTGGCCTCCAGCGCTATGTATTACGCCGAGCGCGACGCCCAGCCCGACCATTTCTCCCACATCCCCGACGCCATGTGGTGGGGCGTCGTCACCATGACCACGGTGGGCTACGGCGACGTGACGCCGATTACCACGCTCGGGAAGGTGCTGGGCGGGTTCATCAGCCTGCTCGGCATCGGTCTTTTCGCCCTGCCGGCGGGCATCCTCGCCTCCGGCTTCGAGGAGGCCCTCAAGCGAAAAGCGGGGGACGAAGAGGAGGAAGAGGACGACGAGTCCACCGGAAAGCAGCAGGAGGACGGCGAGGTGGGGGAGAAGAAATACTGCCCCTGCTGCGGGCGGCGGTTGGAGGAAGAGGAAAGCGAAGAGGCGCAGTAAGGCTGAACGCCAGGGGCGCCCTCAATCCGGCAGCGTGAAGGCGACGTACGTGTCGCCCGGTCGGGTGCCCATCTTGCCGCCCCCTGCCGCGATGACAATGTATTGCCTGCCCCCGGCCAGGTACGTACTCGGGGTAGCGTAGCCGCCGGCGGGCAGCTTTGTCTCCCACAGGAGGGCGCCCGTATCTTTGTCGAACGCCCGAAACATCTCGTCCTTCGTCGCGGCGATGAAGAGCAGGCCGCCCGCCGTGACCACCGGCCCGCCGTAATTCTCGGTGCCCGTCGGCGGAATTCCCTGCGCCGTCAGCTCCGGCAGTTCGCCGAGGGGGATGGTCCAGCGATACGCCCCCGTGTTGAGGTCGATGGCGTTGAGGGTGCCCCAGGGCGGCTTGACCGCCGGGTAGCCCTGCGCATCGACGAAGCGATGGTAGCCTGCAAACGTGTACGGGATCTCCGGCGCTGCCTGCTGATCCAGGACTTCTTTGCGGTCCCCGGCGTCTGCCGCTTCCGGCTCTCCGAAGAGAAACGCGACGAGGGCATCCTTTTCGGAAGGCGTGAGCCGCTGGAAGGAAGGCATGAACCCCCGGCCCTGCTCAATAATCTCACGCACCTGCGCCTGCGACAGCGTCCGGTGCACGTCGAGGAGAGCAGGATAGGTTTGCTGCGCACCGCCCGTGCGGTCCGCTCCGTGGCAGGTGGCGCAATGCACCGCGTAGGTCAGCGCTCCGAGCGAAGCCGCGCTTTCGATGGCGGGCCGCGTTTCCACCTCCACCATTGTAGCCACCCAGGGCATCTCGTTGGCGTTGACGTAGAGGACGCCCTCAGGATCGACCGCCGCGCCGCCCCACTCGCCGCCGCCGTCGAAGCCGGGGAAGAGGACGGTGCCGGTGGTGCCGAACGGGACGAATTGGCCGCCCGCGCGCATCGTTCTGAAGCTGTCGAGGAGGGCGGCGTGCGTCTCGGGGTCGAGATCGGCAAGGTCCGCTTCGGTAAAATGCTGCCGGGCGAAGGGGGCGGGCCGCAACGGGAACGGCTGTGTAGGCCAGGTCTCCTCGCCCCGGAGGTCGGACGCCGGGACGGGTCGTTCTTCGATGGGGAAGAGAGGCGCGCCCGTCTCGCGGTCGAAGACAAAAACGAAGCCCGACTTCGTGATCTGCGCCACCGCGTCGATGCGCTTCCCGTCGCGTTCCACCGTGACGAGGTTCGGCGGGGCGGGCAGGTCGCGGTCCCAGATATCGTGATGAACGGTCTGAAAGTGCCAGCGGCGCTTGCCGGTGGCGGCGTCGAGGGCGAGGAGGCTGTTGGCGAAGAGGTTCTGCCCCTTCCGGTTGCCGCCCCAGAAGTCGAAGGCCGCCGAGCCGGTGGGCACGTAAACGATCCCTCGCGCCTCGTCCAGGCTCATCCCCGCCCAGTTGTTTGCCCCGCCGATACGTTCCCACGCGTCCGGCGGCCACGTCTCGTAGCCGTGCTCGCCCGGTTGGGGAATGGTGTGGAAAGTCCAGACGATCGCGCCGGTCCGGACGTCGTAGGCCCGGAGGTGCCCCGGCGCTGCATCGGCCCCCTCCGAAACGCGCATGCCCTGAATGAGCAGGTCTTTGTAGAGGACGCCGGGTGTGGTGGCGCTGACGTAGAGGTTCGTGGCGTCGCGCCCCAGCCCGTCGCGGAGATCAATGCGGCCTCCTTGCCCAAAAGCCGCGATCGGATGGCCGGTCCGGGCGTCCAGGGCATACAGGTAGGCGCCTTTGGCGAAGAAGAGGCGCCGGTCCTCACCGTCGGCCCAGTACGCCATCCCCCGGCTCACCCCGAGGAACTGCGCCGTCCCATTTGCCGCTGCGGTGGTGTCGGCACGCGGCGGATCGAAGCGCCAGCGCAGCGCCCCCGTCTGCGCATCGAGGGCGAACACGCGCACGGTGGGCGAGGCTCCATAGAGGAGGCCGTCGATGATGAGCGGATTCGTCTGGATCTGGGAAAAGCGTTCGTCCCACACATCGCCGGTGTGGTAGGTCCAGGCAACTTCCAGTTGGTGGACGTTGCGTTTGTTGATCTGCGTGAGAGGTGCGTACTGACTGCTGGCTTTGTCGCCCAGGTAAACGGGCCAGTCGTACGCCTGCGAGGCAGTCGGCTTCGGTTCCAGCGAAAGGCACGACGCCAGCGCCGTGCCCAGGCCCAGGGACAGCAGGAATAAACGGAGGCATCTCATCGTTCCGTTGGGGCCTGGCCCGTCACGGCCGGTGCTCGGGGAAGAGTTCATAGAAGCGTGCGACCATGCGCCGGGCCTCGCGCTCGATCCGCTCCTTGCCCGCGCGCGTGCCTCCATACGCCGTCTTGATCTCGTCGAGGTATTCCTCGAAGGCGGGGGCGGGGGTGTGGGCCAGCTCCCAGTAGTCGTGGGCGCGCTCCATCGCCGCGTCGAGGGCGTCGGGGTCGTCGTGGGCATCGGAGGCGTCGATGACCTCCTGGGTGAAAAGGGCGAGGGCCTCGGGCAGGTCGAGGGCGTCGGGGCCGTAGCGGGTGGCGGGGACGGCGGCGGCGTACTGACTGAGCAGCACCTCGAAAGGCGGGAGGGCATAGCCCGGCACCTCCGTCTCCTCGGCGCGGCGGGTGACGTTGGTCCAATATTCCTCCAGAGCGTGGAGCAACTGGCGGAACTGGGTGCTGTCCTCTCCCAGGGCGTCGGGGCCGAGCAGGTGCGCTTCGAGGGTGTAGGCGTGGGCGCGGCGCTCGGCGGCGTCGAGGAGGAAGTAGGCCCAGAGCAGGCGGGCCGTCTCCAGCACGGCCAGCAGGCTCGCCAACTCCTCGGCGTCGCGCGTGGCACGGGCCTCGCTGAGGGGCGCCCGCAGTTCTACCTCGTAGAGGTCGAAGAGGGGTTCGGCAAAGAGGGCGAGGGCTTCGAAAGGCACGCCCGTCTCGCCGTTGAGGAAGGCGTCGAGCGCCTCCTGTAGGTCATCTACCGGCGGCTCGCTCATCGCTGGAAAATCGAAAAGTGAAACGTGAAATTTCTCCATCATACTTCATCTACCCCACATTCACAACTGATAGCTAGAAAACCTGTGAACAAAAGCGCCCCTCAGCCGGCCTACACCATCCCGCTCCGCTTGCGCAGCACCCACTCCGCTGCGAGGAAAAGGATGACGAGGAGGAGGAAGACGTAGCGGTGCCACAGCTTCGTCTCCCGTGCTTCTTCGATGACGATGGGCGCGAAGTCCTCGGATGCCTGAAGCAGGCGGGGGAAGCCGCCGGCCTCCGCCGGGGCGAGGAAAGCGCCGCCGGACCACTGGGCGATCTGCCGCATGAGGGCGGCGTCGGCCCGCGTCTCTTTGAACTCGAGCGTGAGCGCGCCCACGGCAAAGGTGCCGCTGTCCTCTCCCAGCACGCGGCCCTCACGGGTGGCCTCGGCGGTGTAGCGGTAGGTGCCCTCCGGCAGGGCGCCCACATCAAGCGTGTAGCGCCCGTTGCCGACGGCCTCCATCGTGTAAGGGAAGCGGGTGCCGTCGGGCGTGGTCACCTGCACCTCCACCGAAGCGTCGCTGACGGGCTGGAGGCTCTCGTCGTAAACCTGCCCCATGAAGCTGACGGCGTCGCCGCCGGCGAAGACCTGGGCGATGGGCTGCACGCGCACGCGGCGGTCGTCCTGCGGCGTGGAGAGCCACTGGATGGTGTTGGCAAGCAGGCCCGGCCAGAAGGCGTCGGCGGCGTCGAGGTCGGGGGGGAGGTTCAGCCAGCGCCAGGTGCCGGCGGCGAGGAGGGCGGCGGCCCGGCTGCCCGCCCGCTGCCGGATGACGAAGAGGGGATCGTCGAGCGCCACGCCCCGGATCACCACCGTGGCGAGGACGCGGGCGTCGGGGCTGGTCTGCCAGCGGCTGTCGTTGAAGAGGAGCGGGGGCAGCAACTGCCAGGAGGGCGGCGGCGCCTCAGCGATGGCGAGGATGGGGTGCTGCACGCCAGTTTCCGTCGCGTCGAAGACGGCCTCGTCCCAGTTCTGCCGCACCGTGTTAGGCGCCGCCGGCAGCACGTCGGCGAAATACTGGCGGAGGGCGTTCAGGTCGGTCTGCCGGCCGAGTATGAAAAAGAGCGGCGTGCCGTTCTCGGCGGCCTGGGCGAGGCGTCGCATCACCGCCGCGTCGGCCCCCGCGCCGGGGAAGCCCACCAGGGCGATCAGGTCGAACGCGCCGAGGTCCGGGGGGAAAGTACCTTCGTAGAAGCTGCCGGGGCCTTTCTGCACGAATGAAGTGACCTCAGCGTTCGGATCCGTTTCGAGGAGTTGCCGCACCGCCGACACGTCGGGCGAGGGCGCGGCAGCCAGCAGGAGGATCTTCTTCTTGCTCTCCAGTACCCGCACCGCCACGGACTCCACGTTGTTGCGATAGGTGGCCTCACCGGGCAGGCGCGTCACGCTCACCACGAGGCGCTGCAAGCCCGCCTGCGTCGGCGTAAAACTCAGATCGACGGGCACCTCGGCGGTGCCGTTGGGGAGTTGGACGGGGGCGGAGGCAAGCATCTGCCCGTTCTGTGAGAGGGAGACCGTCACACGCGCGTCCCCGTAGTCTTCGGCCCGCAGCCCCACCTGAAGCGGCAGTTCCACTCCTACATAGGCGATCTCGTTGGTCGTCACGCGGCGGATCTGCACATCGCGGGCGCTCGTCGTATCGCCGACGACGAGGGTGAAGATGGGGACAGGGTAGCGCTCGGCCACGTAGAGCGGGTTGCGGCCCGTGTTGTAGCGCCCGTCCGAGACGAGCAGCACACCGCGCAGGTTCTCGTCCTGCAACTCCTCCCGCGCGAAGTCGAGCGCCTGCCCGATGTTAGTGCGAGCACCCTCGAAGCCGAGCGAGTCGGCCCAGTTGGTGGTGCGGGGGAGGGGCGCCACACCCCCGCTGAACGAGAAGAAGCGCGCCTCGCCGCCGAGGTCGTCGAGGTTGAGCTGTTGCAAGGTGCTGCGGACGACGGCGCGGAGGTCGGCGGTGGCGGTATCTCCGACGCCGCCGGTGAGACTGAGGCTCTGGCTGTCGTCCACGAGGACGGCCAGCAGGGGGGCGTGCTCCTGCCGTTCGAGGCGGCGCAGGATGGGCTGGAAGAGGAGGGCCAGCACGATGAAGAGCGCCAGGAAACGCAGCCCCATCAGCACGCCGCGACGCGCGCGGGAGAGCGGCGGCACCGGGCGGCGGTACGTCCAGTACGTCAGCCCCGCTGCCGCCAAAAGGCACACGACCAGCAAAACCGGATTCAGCCCGAACGTGAAAGACATCTAAGCGATTTTGGATTTTGGAGTGCGGATTTTGGATTGGAGGCCAAAAGAGAGGAGCAAGTTATTGTGCAGGGTGAGGGGCTTTGTTCTTCGGGAGGGGCTTATCGTTTGTTTCTTATGCGGATGAAAGAAAAAACTGACGGCTCAAAAGTATGGCACCACCAGGTAGAGGAGGTAGCCGATGAAGGCCGCCAGCAGCACGCCACCTTCGATGCGTGTGATGCGGTAGCCCGTCCACGCCAGCGGCAGGAGCAGCAGCCCGAAGCCGATCATCACGGGGAAATGGATCTGGAGCGCCACGGCTTCGACACTCAGCGGCTGGATGAGCGCCACTAGGCCGACGACGAAAAGGACGTTGAGCAGGTTGCTGCCCAGCACGTTGCCGAAGGAGATGTCCATCTCGTTCCGCATCGCCCCGACGACCGAGGCGGCCAACTCCGGCAGGCTCGTCCCGATGGCCACCACCGTCAACCCGATCACCACCGGGTCTATGCCCATGCTGGTGGCGATGTTGACGGCGGCCAGCACCATCAGCCGCGCCCCCACCGCGAGCGCGATCATCCCGCCGATAAGATGCGTCGCCTTCTTCCATGTCGGCGCCTTGACGTCCTCACTCTCCACGTCGGCCACTTCTTGCAGCGCCGACGAGCGTCGTGCGTGCCGCCGGGCGTCGAGGACGAGGAAGACGAGGAACGCCGCCAGGCCGCCCACCAGCAAAAAGCCGTCAAACTTGTCGATGACGCCGTCGAGCGCAATCACGTAGAACACCACCATCACGAACATCATGATGGAGTATTCCTTCTTAAGGGACGTCGGGCTGATGGTTAGGGGCATGACGAGGGCGCTCGTGCCCAAAATCAGCCCGATGTTGCAGATGTTCGACCCGATAATGTTGCCCAGGGCGAGGCTGTCCTCGTCCTGAATGGCGGCGAAGAAATTGATGACGAACTCGGGCATTGAGGTGCCGAGGGCCACCACCGTGATGCCGACCACGAGGGGCCGGATGCCATACTTGAGGGCGATACTGGCAGCCCCTTTGATCAGCCATTCGGCGCCGAAGTACAGCACCACAATGCCGACCAAAAAAATCAGCGATTGCCAGAGCATATTCTATTTAAAAGCGGAAATCGTCTTGGTATGAAAATCTATGGACGCATGGAGGTTTGAGCGTGTGGACGATTTTTTTCATGAACGCTCGTCCATACGTCCACACGTTCAAACGTCCACACCTTTGCCGCGCCGCTCGGCGAGCGCCCGCCCGCTGAACGAGCCGGGGAGCAGGCCGTGCGGCGAGGCTGCTTCGGGGGTGTCGTCGCCCCGGTCCATCCAAAGCGCTGCCTCGGGAGCGAGTTCCACCAGAAGCTGCCGACAAGCGCCGCAGGGCGTGCCTGTGGGGTCCTTGAGGCAGGTCAGGTAGAGGCGTCGCAGCCCCGCGAGGCCGTAGCTGATGGCGGTGCCGAGGGCGTTGCGCTCGGCGCACAGGATGCGCGCCCAGTCTGTATGTTCTACGTTAACGCCGGGGATCAATTCACCCGCAGCGGTCTCCAGCACGCACCCCACGGGGAAACCCGACTCGGGCACATGCGCCCGCCGGGCCACCTCGCGCGCCAGCGCCACACCCGCCGCCGGGTCCTGCGGCGCGCCGGCCTCCAGGTAGGGCGAGAGCCTCTCCGAAAGCGCAGGAAGCGTTTCCAGATCGTTGCGCACGAACACGTCCGCGTCGGCCTCTATGAACGATCCCCAGGGCAGCGCGTGCAGCAGCGCCCGCTCTTCCGGCAGGAAAGCCCGGCTCATCGCCACCGCCGCCACGTCCGTCCGGCCACACGCGACAGCGGTGCTGAAGGCGTTGACGAGAGCAGGGATGAGGAGGGAGAATGACGCGCTCTCTACCCGCACGCCTGGCACCGAGCGCCCGTCTTCCAGCAGCAGCACCGCCGCCGTTGGTCGTTGCGAGTAGGGCACGTGCGCCCGCGCTGCTGCTTCGCGAGGCAGGCGGCGGAGCGCTTCAAGCGTTTCTCGGGCGGATGGGGGCATAGGGGGCGGCAGAGAGGGGACGAACCTCGCCTTCCGGCGAAGCGTTACACGTGTATCGCAGGCTCATCGGAAGGTTTCTTAGACAAACGTCGTCAGCGCTTCTTGACATGGAGTTGATACGGACGGTGCAGGCGATGCAGGCCAAGGCCGATGCCCGGCGGCAAGCAGGCCGCTGCCTCGCCCTCGTGCCCACCATGGGCGCCCTCCACGAAGGTCACCTCGCCCTCGTCGACGAAGCCCGGCGGCAGGCCGACCACGTCACCGTCTCCATCTTCGTCAATCCTACCCAGTTCGGCCCCGGAGAGGATTTCGATACCTACCCCCGCCTCCTCGAACGCGACCTCGAACGGCTGAGGGAGCGGGGCGGCGTGGACGCCGTCTTTGCCCCTTCGGTGGAGGAGATGTACCCGGCGGGCGACAACCTGACGTGGGTGGAGGTGGGGCGGCTGGGCGATCATCTCTGCGGCGCGCAACGGCCCGACCACTTTCGGGGCGTCACCACCATCGTGGCCCGCCTTTTCAACGCCTGCAAGCCGCACCTCGCCGTCTTCGGCCTCAAGGACGGGCAGCAGTTCCTGATCCTCCGTCGCATGGTGCGCGACCTCTGCTTCGACGTAGAGATGGTGGGTGTGCCGACCGTGCGCGAGGCCGACGGGCTGGCCCTCTCGTCGCGTAACGCTTACCTCTCGCCGACGCACAGAAAGCAGGCCGTGGTGCTCTCAGAGGCCGTTGAGGTGGCCCGACGGCGCATCGCCGAGGGGGAACAGCGGGGGACCCTTCTTGTTGAAGCGATGCGCGAAAAGCTGGCCCAAGCGCCCGCCGCCCGCGTTCAATACGCCGAGGTGGTGGAGACCGAAACACTCCAGCCAGTAGAGCACCTGGCGCCGGGGCAGGAGGTGATGGCCGCCGTCGCCGTCTTCTTCGGTGAGGCCCGCCTCATCGACAACGCCCGCGCCCTCGTGCCGGCGCCGCCAACGTAGAATAGAACAGGGTCAGCGCCGCTCGGGCGGCCCGCCCTCGTACCATAGCGCCATGACGATAACGATGTTCAGAGGGAAGTTGCACCGCCTGCATGTGACGGACGCGGACCTCTTTTACGAAGGGTCGATCACCCTCGATGCAGAGCTGTTGCAAGCCGCCGGGTTGTTGCCGTACGAGAAGGTGCAGGTGGTGAATGTCAACAACGGCGCCCGCCTTGAAACCTATACCATTCCCGGTGAGCGAGGCAGCCGCATCGTGTGCCTGAACGGCCCGGCCGCCCGCCTGGCCCAGCGCGGCGACGAGGTCATCGTCATCGCCTACGCGCAGATGACGCCCGAGGAGGCCCGCCATCACCGCCCCCGCGTCGTTCTCGTCGATGAGAACAATGACCCGAAAGAGATTCTCGACCTGGAAGTGGCCGCGCACGAGCCGGACCTGCCTGCGCCCGTCGATGAGGACGTGCTGACGGCTTGATCCAATGAATGCTGCTTCACAAAAAAGGGATGCTGCCCGGCAGCATCCCTTTTTTTTATGCTCGTCGCGAGGAGGCTTCGGCAAAGTGCCGCGCCCATGATTCGTCACGCACGATCCTCGAGATTCGATGCCTGCCGTTCCGCCGCTTCCTCGTTTTCTTCGTTGCGCTCATAGGCCTCAATGATGTCCTGCACGAGGCGGTGGCGGACGACGTCCTCCTTGCCGAAGTAGACAAACGAGATACCGTCAATGCCTTCGAGGATGTTGCGGGCTTCGACGAGGCCGCTCTGCCCACGCGAGGGCAGGTCGATCTGGGTGGCGTCGCCGGTGATGATGGCGCGGCTGTTGGCCCCCAGCCGCGTCAAGAACATTTTCATCTGCTTCGTCGTGGCGTTCTGCGCCTCGTCCAGAATGACGAAGGCGGACGAGAGCGTGCGGCCCCGCATGTACGCCAGGGGCACGATCTCCACCGTGTTCTGGTCGAGGTAGGCGCGTAGCTTCTCGCGCGGTATCATCTCTTCGAGGGCGTCGTAGAGGGGGCGCAGGTACGGGTCGATCTTCTCGCGGAAGTCGCCGGGGAGGAAGCCCAGGCGCTCGCCGGCCTCCACCGCCGGGCGGCACAGCACGATCCGCTTGACCTGCCGCGACTTGAGCGCCGCCACCGCCAGGGCAACTCCTACATACGTTTTTCCAGTTCCGGCGGGGCCTATGGCGAAGAGGATGTCGTTGTTGCGAGCCGCCTGCACCAGCTTCACCTGGTTGGGCGTCTTGGCCTTGACCATGCCGCCCGACGGCGTGAAGAGCACCACGTCGCGCGTGTCCGGCCCGCTTCGCCCCAGGCCCTCGCCCACCGTGAAGAGCGCCAGGACGGTATCGACGTCGTTCTCAGTGAGGGTGCTGTTGCGGTTGAGGATGAGGATCAACTCGTCGAGCACGCGCTCGATGCGGGTGATCGTCTCGGGCTCGCCGCGCAGGAAAACCTGGTTGCCGCGCGCGGTGATCTGGGTCTCGGGAAAGGCGGCCTCGATCTTGCGGAGGTAGGTGTCGTTGAAACCGAAGAGCAGGAGGGGCTCTACATTTTCCAGCGTCAGTCTTTTTTCTGCCAACGTCGCGGGGGGCTGTTGCATGAACGAAAGAGAAAGAGCGGATAGATCAAACAAGCGGCGGACGCGTTGTGATGGCCTCTAACGAAGCCTCACAGGCCGCGGTTCACAACCGAAAACCGTCAACCGAAAACCGTAAACCGTCAACCAGACGCATGCAGCGCAAGCTCGTCCTTGAATTTACAAAAATGAGTGGGGCCGGCAATGACTTTATCGTAGT